>NZ_JBHVER010000074.1:0-33521 GCF_042802195.1 Kitasatospora sp. NPDC057500
GTCTCGTCACCCGACGGGGCCCGCCCCCGCCGGTCAACCGGCGATCCGGCCCCGCGCCCCCGGCACCCGGGCCGCCTCGCGCAGCTCGGCGTCCCGGCGGCGGCGGCGCGCCAGCACCACCCGCCGCTCGGCCGCCGTCAGCCCGCCCCAGACCCCGTACGGCTCGGGCTGCGCCAGCGCGTGCTCCCGGCAGTCCAGCAGCACCGGGCAGCGGGCACAGACCTGCTTCGCCTGCTCCTCGCGCGACAGCCGGGCCGCGGTCGGCTCCTTGGACGGCGCGAAGAACAGGCCCACCTCGTCCCGCCGGCAGGCCGCGGCGGTGTGCCACGGGTTGTCCTCGCCGGCCGGCTGCGGGGCGGGGCGCCGGTCCAGGAACTGTGCCGCGACCACCGGTGAGGCGGCGGCGGACGGCCGCGCGGCAGGCGACGGGGCGGCCTGCTCAGGGGCGGCGGACGAGGTGGTGCGGGACTCGATCGGATGCAGCACGGCCGTACTCCTGACGAGGCTCTCGGACACGGGGAAGCTCGCTCCCCTGCCCAGCTGCGGGCCCCCGTTCACACCCCCGGGCCGGCCTCAGGCCGCCTCCGGTACGCAGCCGTACAAGAAGCGATGTGCCAGAGGAACTACCCCACGCCCGCGCGATTCATGCACACTGCACGCAACCGACTACAGCGTGCACCCGTCACAACGGCGAGTGCCCGGCCGGGAGTTGCCTCCGGCCGGGCACCGGGCCCGTGGTCGACGTGCGGCTCAGTCGGCGCCGAGCTGCTTGCGCACCCACTCCTTGAGCTTCTTGCCCCGGCGCGGCTTGGCCTCGCAGCCGCCGAACACCGCGGTGCCCTTCACCCGCACCACCGGCGCGTACGGGTCGGCCGCGGTCTGCTCCTTGACGTCGAAGCCGCCGAAGATGCCAACGCCGCCGCCGTGCAGGCTGACGTTCTCCGGCACCTTGATCTCCACCCCGCCGAAGATCGCCACCACGTCGATCACCACCTCGGGCGACTCGAACACGGCGTCGGTCAGGTCGATCTCCACCCCGCCGAAGATCGCCACCGCCCGCAGGTGGGAGCCCACCCGCCAGCGCCCCTTGCGGGAGGAGCCGCCGAAGACCGCCAGCATGGTCGGCGCCTCGTTGCGGGCCGGCAGCCGCACCGGGCCGTCCGGCCGGGGACCGGCCGCCGGGTCCGGGGTGCCCAGCGGGGCCTTCTCGAAGGAGATCTCGCGGTGCACCGGGAGGTCACGGGTCAGCGGCACGAGCTCGCCCAGGGTCTTGGCCGCGTAGGCCGCCTCGATCCGCTCGGCGTGCTCCTCGACGTCCAGGCGCCCCTCGGCGTAGGCGTCGCGCAGCAGCTCCGCCACCCGTTCGCGGTCCGCGTCCGACGCCCGCATCTCGGCCTGCGCCACCGGGGCGTGCACGGGCCGCGCGGGCGGCGTCGCCGCGGGCTTGGTCATCGGTACGGGCCCCTGTCCCTGATCGTCCATCTGCTGGTCCTGCGGGTCCTTCGACGGCGAGTTGTCCACAGGGTCAGCCTAGTCAACGGGGCAACCCCCGTACCCACCCGCGGGTGACCCTGGTCACGCAGGCGGACCTTCCCGCGTGCGGGAAATCGCCGGGTCCTACCCTTGAGGGTGCTTTCGCCCCTCCAGGGTGCTTCGCCGACGCAGCCGGAACACCGGCAACACTGGACACCTAAGGACCGCCCCCATGGCTCCCACGCCGGACTTCGAGTACAGCGACCTGCTCCCCCTGGGCGCTGACCCGACCCCCTACCGCAAGCTCACCTCCGAAGGCGTCTCCACCTTCGAGGCCGGCGGACGCACCTTCCTCCAGGTGGAGCCCGAGGCCCTGCGGCTGCTCACCGCCGAGGCGATGCACGACATCTCGCACTACCTGCGCCCGGCCCACCTCGCCCAGCTGCGCCGCATCCTGGACGACCCGGAGGCCAGCCCGAACGACCGCTTCGTGGCGCTGGACCTGCTGAAGAACGTCAACATCTCGGCCGGCGGCATCCTGCCGATGTGCCAGGACACCGGCACCGCCATCGTCATGGGCAAGCGCGGCCAGAACGTGCTCACCCAGGGCGGCGACGAGGCCGCCGTCGCGCGCGGCGTCTTCGACGCGTACACCAAGCTGAACCTGCGGTACTCCCAGATGGCCCCGGTCACCATGTGGGACGAGAAGAACACCGGCAACAACCTGCCGGCGCAGATCGAGCTGTACGCCACCGACGGCGACGCCTACAAGTTCCTGTTCATGGCCAAGGGCGGCGGCTCGGCCAACAAGTCGTACCTGTACCAGGAGACCAAGGCGATCCTGAACGAGGCGAGCATGCTCTCGTTCCTGGAGCAGAAGATCCGCTCGCTGGGCACCGCGGCCTGCCCGCCGTACCACCTGGCGATCGTGATCGGCGGCACCAGCGCCGAGTTCGCGCTGAAGACCGCCAAGTACGCCTCCGCGCACTACCTGGACAACCTGCCGACCTCCGGCGAC
The DNA here is from genome assembly GCF_042802195.1 of Kitasatospora sp. NPDC057500. Lineage (NCBI taxonomy): Bacteria > Bacillati > Actinomycetota > Actinomycetes > Kitasatosporales > Streptomycetaceae > Kitasatospora > Kitasatospora sp. NPDC057500. The sequence continues at coordinate 2,492 of NZ_JBHVER010000074.1, forward strand.
GCGAAGACCGGCCACGGCTTCCGCGACCTGGAGCTGGAGGCCAAGGTCACCGAGCTGACCCAGAAGATCGGCATCGGCGCCCAGTTCGGCGGCAAGTACTTCTGCCACGACGTGCGCGTGGTCCGCCTGCCGCGCCACGGCGCCTCGCTGCCCGTCGCGATGGCCGTCTCCTGCTCGGCCGACCGCCAGGCGCTCGGCAAGATCACCGCCGAGGGCGTCTTCCTGGAGCAGCTGGAGACCGACCCGGCGAAGTACCTGCCGGACACCACCGACGAACACCTCGACGACGATGTGGTGCGCATCGACCTCGACCAGCCGATGTCCGCGATCCGCGCCGAGCTCTCCAAGTACCCGGTGAAGACCCGGCTCTCGCTCACCGGCACCCTGGTCGTCGCCCGCGACATCGCGCACGCCAAGATCAAGGAGCGCCTGGACGCCGGCGAGGGCATGCCCAAGTACCTCCAGGACCACCCGGTCTACTACGCCGGCCCCGCCAAGACCCCCGAGGGCTACGCCTCCGGCTCCTTCGGCCCCACCACCGCCGGCCGGATGGACTCCTACGTCGACCAGTTCCAGGCCGCCGGCGGCTCGATGGTCATGCTCGCCAAGGGCAACCGCTCCAAGCAGGTCACCGACGCCTGCGCCCAGCACGGCGGCTTCTACCTCGGCTCCATCGGCGGCCCCGCCGCCCGCCTCGCCCAGGACTGCATCAAGAAGGTCGAGGTCCTGGAGTACGCCGAGCTGGGCATGGAGGCCGTCTGGCGCATCGAGGTCGAGGACTTCCCGGCCTTCATCGTGGTCGACGACAAGGGCAACGACTTCTTCCGCGAGACCACCGAGGGCCCGCTGATCACCAGCCTGCGCGTCCGCTCCAAGGAGTAGCCCTCCCCCTTCCCCCGCCCCGCCCCGGCCGCCCCGCGCGCCCGGGGCGGGGCCGCGTCCGGCGGCCGACGGCCACCAACGGCAGGCGGGGGCCGGGATCAGGCGTCGAAGTCGTACTCCAGGACGTAGGAGGCGGCGTCCAGGGTCATCTCGTTCAGTTCGACGACCTGGCCCTCGTCGGCGAAGGCGGTGCGGCAGATCAGGATGACGGGGGTGCCGGCGGAGAGGTCCAGGCGGGCCGCCTCGTCGGCGCTGGGCATCCGGGAGCGGACCTCCTCGCGGAAGTGCACCGGCTTGGCGCCGATCTCGGCGAGGCGGGCGTAGGTGCCGCCCGGGCCGGTGTCCTCGCGGGTGATGGCGGTGCCCGCGACCAGGCCGGCCGGCAGGTAGGACGTGGAGAGCAGGACCGGCTTGCCGTCCAGGACGAAGCGGCGGTGCCGGACGCACATCGGCTCGCCCGGGTCGACGCCGAGCACCCGGGCGACGTGCTCCGGCGCGCCCTGCTCGGTGACCGCGACCTGGTCGACGACGAGGCTGCGGTGGGCGGTGTCGGCCGACCATATCGAGCGGCCCGAGCCCCACTGGCCCTGGGCGAGCCGCTGGATCCCGCGCCGGCGCAGCGGCCGGAAGTCCCGCACGAAGACGCCCGCCCCGCGGCGGGCCTCGGCGATGCCCTCGCTCTGCAGCACGCCGAGCGCCTGGCGGGCGGTCATCCGGGCCACGCCGTAGGTGTCCATCAGGTCGTTCTCGCCGGGGAGCCGGTCGCCCGCGCGGTACTCGCCGGCGTCGATGGCCGCCTTCAGGGTGTCGGCGATCCGTTGGTACTTGGGCTGCTTCTCGCCGCTGCTGCTGCCGACCATCGCCTTCTCCCTCGTCCTTCGCCGGAAATCGTAGGCGCGCCTTCGGTCTGCGGTAAGCCGATGGGACCGGTACGACCGTTGACATCTCTAGAGATATTAGCTTCTCTAGAGATGCTGGGTAGTCGCCGAGCAGAGCCGAACCAAGCCAAGCCACGACAGCGACCAGGGCCGGCCACCACCGTCGCCGCGCCCGCACCGGAGCAGCAAGGAGCAGCGCGGTGAGCATCCGAAAGCGCGCCGCCGCGGCCTACCGGCCGCGCGTGGGGGAACCCGTCCTCGACACCAGGACCGGACGCACCGGCATCTACATGGACACCATCGGTGGGGAGCACTACCTCCGCCCGCCCGAGGGCGGCCGCGAGTGGACCGCCCGCCCCGAGCACCTGGCCCCCGCGGCCCCGGCCGGCGGGGGCGCCGCCGCGGACCCCGACCCGACGGAGCGGAGCGGCCCGGGCGGCCGCGCCGACCCGGGGCCCGCCGCCCCCGCCCACGCGGCCTGAGACCGGTCCGCGGGGCAACCCCACCGGTGAATTCCGGCCACCGGACCCGTCCCGGACGTGCGAGTGCCCCGCACCGCCGGGACGGCGGGGTGCGGGGCACTCGGGTGCTGTGTGGGGCTACGGGTGACCGGCGATGATGCCGGCGGAGGCGCCGGTGGCCGTCACGAGGTAGCCGGTGGTCACCACGATCGTCGAGACGGCGACGACCGTGAGGCGACGAAGCCTGTTCAAGCGTTCCCCCCTGGAACTGCTGGTACCGAAGTCTTACGGGTGGCTGGAGATGATGCCCTGCGGCTCGCGCTCCTGGCCGGACTCGCCGTCGGCCGGCGCCTCGGTCTCGACCACGTACTGGGCCTCGTCACCGAAGAGGTCGTCCTCCAGGTCGGCCTTGCGGTCGGCGGAGGGCTCGGCGTAGTCGGCCTGCTCCGAGGTCGCGGCGACCGCGCCCTCGACAGCCTGGCCGGCCTCCGCGGCGACGGCCTCGTCGGCCGGCACGGTCGCCACGGGGGTCTCGCTCTGGTCGTTGGCCATACGTGGGCCGCCTTTCGGTCACAAGTGTCTTCCGCCCCACCGAGTCGGCGCGGGCGCGGGATCAGTATCGTAGGGTTGATTAAATGTCCGATAAACATCGTGCGGCTGACCGTGCCGTCCGGCAGAGTCGGCCCCCCGCCTAAGCTGAGGCCACCACAAGGGCGGAACCGCCGAGCGCCCTACCGGGAAATCGACACCAGGCCATCGGGGGACCACATGGAGTTGCGGGAAACGCCGCCTGCACCGGCGCTGCGATTCCAGGTACTCGGTCCGGTCCAGGCCTGGCTCGACGGCAGGCAGCTCGCCCTCGGCTCCCCGCAGCAGCAGGCCGTCCTGACGATGCTCCTGCTGCACGCCGGACGCCCCGTCACCACCCAGGACCTCGTCGACGGACTCTGGGGCGACCGACCCCCCGCCCAGGCCGTCGCGGCGCTGCGCACCTACGTGTCCCGGCTGCGCACGGTGATCGAGCCCCGCCGCGAGGTCCGGCGGCCCGCCGAGTTCCTCGTCTCCGTCGCCGACGGCTACGCGCTGCACATCCCGGCCGAGGCCCTGGACACGACGGTCTTCGAGCACCTCGCCGCCGAGGCCGCGACCGCCCGCAACGCCGGGGACCTCGACAACGCCCACCAGTTGCTGGTCCGCTCGCTGGCGCTGTTCGCCGGCCGCCCGCTCACCGGCGTCCCCGGCCCCTACGCGGACGCCCAGCGGCAGCGGCTGGGCGAGCGGCAGGTCTCGGTCGCCGAGGAGCGCTGCGCGCTGGCCCTCGACATCGGCCTGCACGCCGAGGTGGTCGGCGAGTTGAACTCGCTCACCGCCGAGCACCCGCTGCGCGAGCGGCTGCGCGAACTGCTGATGCTGGCGCTGTACCGCTGCGGCCGCCAGGCGGAGGCGCTCGGCGTCTACACCGACACCCGCAAGCTGCTGATCGACGAGCTGGGCGTCGAACCGGGCGCCGGACTGTCCACCATGCACTCCCGGATCCTGGCCGCGGACCCGGCGCTGACCCTGCCGGCCGTGCCCGGGCCGCCGGCCGCCGCCCGCGAGGAGGGGCCCGCCGCCCCGCCGGCGCCCGCTCAGCTCCCGGCCGACGTCTCGGACTTCAGCGGCCGTGCGGAGATGGTCTCCGACCTCTCGGCCGTGCTGATGAACGCCACCGGCCAGGCCGTCGTCGTCACCTCGCTGGCCGGCATCGGCGGCGTCGGCAAGACCACGCTCGCCGTGCACGTCGCCCACCGGGTGCGCGCGGAGTTCCCGGACGGGCAGCTGTACGTCGACCTCCGCGGTGCGGGCGCCTCGCCCGCCGACCCGGCCGTGGTCCTCGGCGACTTCCTGCACTCCCTCGGCGTCACGGAGAACCCGGACTCGCTGGAGCAGCGCGCCGCCCTCTACCGCTCGCTGCTCGCCAGCCGGCGGATGCTGATCCTGCTCGACAACGCCCAGGACTCCGAGCAGATCCGGCCCCTGATCCCGGGAGTCTCCGGCTGCGCGGTGCTCGCCACCAGCCGCTCCCGGCTGGCCGGCATCCCCGGCGCGCACCTGGTGGACGTCGAGGAGCTGACGCCGGAGGAGGCGCTGGCCCTGTTCTCCGCGATCGTCGGCGAGCAGCGCGTCGCCGCCGAACCGGAGGCGGCCATGGCGGTGGTGACCGCCTGCGGTTTCCTGCCGCTCGCCGTCCGGATCGCCGCGGCCCGGCTCGCCAGCCGTCCCCGGTGGAGCGTCTCGGACCTCGCCCGCCGCTTAGCCGATCAGCGCCGGCGCCTGGACGAGCTCCAGCTCGGCAACCTCGCCGTGGAGACCACCATCGGGCTCGGCTACGGGCAGCTCTCCCCCGCCGAGGCCCGGGCCTTCCGCCTGCTCTCGGTCGTGGACTCGCCGGACCTGCCGCTGGCGGCGGTGGCGGCGCTGCTCGGGACCGGCGAGGCCGAGGCCGAGGACCTCGCCGAGGCACTCGTCGAGGCCAACATGCTGGAGACCTTCTCCGCCGGCCGCTACCGGTACCACGACCTGCTCCGGCTCTACGCGCAGCGGCAGAACGAGCGGGTGGGGGACGTCGAGGAGCAGCAGGCCGCCGTGCTGCGGCTGCTCAACCTGCTGCTCGCCACGGTCCGCAACGCCGCTCAGGCCATCGAGCCCGACGACCAGCTCCCCGAGCCGCTGAACGCGCCGAGGTCCGCCGGGGTCCCGCTCGTCACCAACAGCTTCGCCCGGGAGTGGCTCCGCAGCGAGATCGGACTGCTGCTCAGCTCGGTCGAGGCCGCCGTCCAGGGGTCGGCCGGGCTGCTGCGTCCCGCCGTCGACCTGCTGATCGTCCTGAACAGCCTGGTCGAGGACCCGACGCACGGCGCCCGGGTCCGCCAGATGCTGGAGACCGCCGACCGCAACGCCGCGCTGTACGGGGACTCCGCCGCTCTCGCACGGGTGCACTTCGCCTTCGGCACCCTGCAGTCGATCACCAACGACTTCCAGAGCGCCGAGCAGTCGCTGCGCAAGAGCCTGGGCCTCCAGGCGCCCGAGGAGATGACCGTCCTCCGCTCGGCGGCCTCCAACGACCTGGGCATCATCCTCAGCCTCGCGAACCGCCCCGGCGAGGCGCTGCCGTTCTTCGAGCAGGCCCTCGCCATCAGCCGGGTGGTGGGCGCGCCGATCGGCGAGGCGCGGCTGCTCGGCAACATGGCCCGGGCCCAACTCGGCCTGGGCATGGTCGAGACGGCCGTCCGCTCGGTCACCGAGGCGGTCGCCACCGCGCGCGCCTCGAAGAACGGCCCCTGCCTGGCCGACACCCTGTACCAGCTCGGCGTCGTACTCTCCTCCGCCGACAATCCCGCGACCGCCGCCGAGCACCTGCGCGAGTCCCACCGGCTCTACCAGTCGCAGCAGAACCGGCTGCGCGAGGGCTACACCCTCGCCCGGCTCTCCTCCGCCCTGCTCGCCGCCGGCCAGCAGGCCGAGGCCGCCGAGGCGGCGGAGGAGTCGCTGGCGATCGGCCTGGAGATGGACTCCGCCTACTGCCAGGGCCTGGCCAGTGCCGCGCTGGGCGAGGCCTTGCTCGCCCTCGCCCAGCCCGCACGCGGCCTGGCGTGTCTGCGCGGAGCGCACGCCATCTTCACGCGGCTCGGTGTGCCCGAGGCCTCCCCCGTGGCGGACCTCATCTCCCAGCAGCACACCGAGCCCCTCTCTCCCCCCGCGCCGTAAGGCCTCCGTTCCCCCGTGCTCCCCCGGGAGGCCTTTCCCCCGTGAGCGTCAGGGGGCCCCCCCGCCCCCCGGCTGCGGGACCACCTTCAACGCTTCCCCGGCGCTGGACTCCACTGTGCACCGACCGGATTGACGTTCAATAAACGCCCGCTTGTCGGCCTTCCCGCCGGCGAAGCCGCAGGTCACTGGGGGTGCGGCAGCCCACCGCGCGGTGTGCGGGGCCAGGCCGCGCCACCCCGGCCCGCACCCCGCGCCTCCGGGCAGGGGGGCATCCTCGGCCAACCGCCACGAGTTGGCCGGAAACGGACCCCATGGCGCAGTGATCACGCATATTCTCGGAGGCCAGTACACACACAAGTGCACTTCTCCGGTGAAGCAATCCGGAAAAGGCAGCGCGGCGGCGCTCCCGCAGTGCAGAGTGTCTCTGTGCAAAGAGTCTGTGCAAAGTGTCAGCGTGCAGTCAGCGTGGCAATGCAGTCATTGTGACGCGGGGAGCGTGACGTACCGCCACCGGCAGCGGGCCGGCGGGGCAGCGCGGACGCCGGGAGGAGACGGCGGCCCGGCCCCGCGCCTCGTCCAGCCGACCGGAGGCCCGGCCGGAAAGGTGCCTCGATCGTGACGACCGGACAGATATCGGATCCGTTCCCCGTCGGCGAGGACGCGGGTGGCGACGACGGGTCCGACGTCCTGCGCCGCCGGGCCGCGCGCGCCCTGCAGGCGGTCGCCTTCGACACCATCGGCACCGGCTACGCCGAGGCGTTCCCCTCCAAGGACGGGCAGCTGGCCTGCGGGCGCCGGCTGCTGGCCGGGCTCGCGCCGGGCGCCGAGGTGCTGGACGTCGGCTGCGGCAACGGCGACCCGACCGTCCGGCAGCTGGCCGCGGCCGGGATGCGGGTCACCGGCGTGGACCTCTCGGACGTCATGCTGAACCTGGCCCGGCAGGCCGGCCACCCCGGCCCGCACCCGCCCGTCCTGCACCGCATGGACATGTTCGACCTCGCCACCGAGCGCGCCCGCTCCGCCTGGAACGCGCCCCGGCTCGGGCCCGCCGGGCGCGGCACCTTCGACGCGGTCACCGCCTTCTTCTCGCTGATCCTGCTCCCCCAGGACGAGATCCCCGTCGTGCTGGGCCGGCTGCGCGAGTTGCTGCGGCCCGGCGGACGGCTGGCGCTGGGTATGGTCGAGGCGGATCTCGATCACGTTCCCCTGCCGTTCCTCGGCCGGGAGCTGCGGATCAGCGGATATCTGCGGGAGGATCTCCAACGGGTCCTGCTGGCCGCCGGGTTCGCGGTCGAGGAGCTGGAGGGGCGTCCGTACGCTCCCGCCAGCACCTCGCTACCGCCGGAGGAGCAGTTGTTCCTCCAGTGCCGGCGGACCGGCTGACGGCCCGGACCGCAGGTCCCGGCAGACCCAGGCAGACCCCGGGCAGACCCCGACAGACCACAGACCGTACCGATCCCAGGACAGGCACCCGTGCGCGACCAGCTCAACCCCGAGGCCGGAGAGCCGCCTGCCCTGCCCACCCCGCGCCGCCCCTCGTCACCCCCGGAGCAGGTCCCCGAGCGCCTCGCCTACCTCGACTCCGCGACCCGGCGGATCAACAGCGCGCTCGACCTGGCCGCCACCCTGCGCAACGTCGGCCGGGTGCTCGTCCCCGCCCTCGCCGACGCCGCCGTCGTCCACCTGCGCGACCCGCTGCCCAACGTCGAGCGCGAGCCCGGCTTCCCCGAGCAGCTGCGGATCCACCACAGCCAGGGCACCCGGCTGGGCCGGCGCGGCCGCCCGACCGGCGACGACCGCCGCGACCGCTACGGCAGCCGGTACGGCGCCCGCTCCGCCGCCGACCCCGGCCCGGCCACCCCGGTCACCCGCGGCGGCGCGCTCGCCCACACCCTGCTCAGCCGCCGCCCCGCCGAACCGGTCGTGCTCGGCGCCGCCGGAGACACCGGCAGCGCCCGCACCACCGGGCTGCTGCGCGAGCTGTACGGCGCCCGCGGCCTGGCCCGGCTCAGCCCGGGGACGTCGGTGCTCGCCCTTCCGCTGCGCGGGCGCAAGACCGTGCTGGGACTGCTGGTGCTGATCCGGCGTCCGTCCGCGAAGAGCGGCCGGCCGGGCTTCGACGCCACCGACACCGCCACCGCCGCCCACCTCGCCACCCAGGCCGGGCTGGCCGTCGACACCGCGCTGCGGTACGCCCGCGAGTGGGAGATAGCCAACGAGCTCCAGCGCAGCATGCTGCCGCTGCGCCTCCCCCAGCCGCACGGCGTCCGGCTCGCCCAGCGCTACCTGCCCGGCGAGCGCGGCGCCCAGGTCGGCGGCGACTGGTACGACGCCGTGCCGCTGCCCGGCAACCGGGTGGCCCTGATCGTCGGCGACGTGATGGGCCACTCGCTGACCTCGGCCGCCATCATGGGCCAGCTGCGCACCAGCGCGCAGACCCTGGCCGCGCTCGACCTGCCGCCGCACGAGGTCCTCTACCACCTGGACGAGCAGGCCCAGCGGCTCGGCCGCGAGCAGCACCTGGCGACCTGCGTCTACGCGGTCTACGACCCGATCGCCAACCGGGTGGTGCTCGCCAACGCCGGGCACGTGCCGCCGGTGCTCGTCCAGCCGGACGGCGCGGCCGAACTGCTCGACCTGGAGGCGGGCGCGCCGATCGGCGTCGGCGGGGTCGACTTCTCCTCCGTCGAGCTGCCCGCGCCGCCCGGCTCGGCCCTGCTGCTGTTCACCGACGGCCTGGTGGAGACCCGCAACCGGCCGCTCAGCGACGGCCTCGAACTGCTCCGCGCCCGGCTCGCCGGCGCCCACCGGCACTCACCCGAGCACCTCTGCCAGGAGGCGCTGCGAATCCTGCCGCCCGGCGACCGGGGCGACGACATCGCACTGCTGGCCGCCTGCTTCGACGGCATCCCGGCCGGGGACGTCGCCCACTGGTACCTCCAGCCGCGCAACGAGACGCCGGGGCGGGCGCGCCGGCTGGCCGCGCACACGCTGCGCCGCTGGGGTCTGGAGGAGCTGACCGAGGCGACCGAACTGATGGTCAGCGAGCTGGTCACCAACGCCGTCCAGCACGCCACCCGCCCGGTGACGCTGAGCCTGGTCCGCACCACCCGGCTGCGCTGCGAGGTCGGCGACGACAGCCCGCTGCTGCCCCGGCCGCGCCGGGCCGGGCCGGAGGACGAGCGCGGGCGGGGGCTGCAGATAGTGGCCCGCTGCGCCGAGCGCTGGGGCGCGACCCGGCTGGGCACCGGCAAGGTGGTCTGGTTCGAGCAGCGCCTGCCGTAGCGGACGAAGTGGCCGCCCCGGCACAGCACGCCGGGGCGGCCACTCGGTCCGTCAGACCCGCTCGGGCACCCGCGCCCCGGACACCCCCGCCTCGGGGGCGGCGCCGCTCCCGGCGGGCTCCAGCCGGGCCATCAGCTGCTCGCCCTCCATGTCCACCCGGGGCACCACCTTGTCCAGGCTCTTCGGGAACCACCAGGCGGCCCGGCCGAACAGCGTCATCGCGGCCGGCACCAGCGCCATCCGCACCACGAAGGCGTCCACCAGCACGCCCACCGCGAGCGCGAAGCCGATCGGCTGGACGATCGGGTCGTGTCCGAAGACGAACGAGCCGAAGACCGCGATCATGATCAGCGCCGCCGCGGTGACCACCCGGGCGCCGCCCCGCACCCCGGCCACCACCGCGTCCCGCGGCGTCATGCCGTGCGCGTGGTGCTCCTTCATCCCGGAGACCAGGAACAGCTCGTAGTCCATCGCCAGCCCGAACAGCACGCCGATCAGCAGGATCGGCACGAAGCTGACCACCGGGCCGACCTTCGGCACGTCGATCAGGCCGTCCAGCCAGCCCCACTGGTAGACCGCGACGACGGCGCCGAGCGAGGCGGTGATGGAGAGCAGGAAGCCGACCACCGCCTTCAGCGGCACCAGGACCGAGCGGAAGGCCAGCGCCAGCAGCACCAGCGCGATGCCCGTGATCACCGCGACGAACGGCGGCAGCGCGTCGGCGAGCTTGGCGGAGACGTCGATGTTGGCGGCCGTGGTGCCGGTGACGTCGATCCGCGCGCCGGTCCCGGCCCGGAGCTCGTCGCGCTGGTCGCGGATGTCGCTGACCAGCTGCCGGGTGTCGGCGTGGTCCGGGCCGGTCTTCGGGATCACCGGGACGAGCGCGGTGCCGCTCGGCCGGTCGATCTGCGGCGGGAGCAGCGTCTGCACCCCGGGCAGGGCGGCGAGCCGGCCCGCCACGTCCTGCACCGCCTGCTCCGGGCGCTCGGCGCCGGCGGCGTCGACGACGACCACCAGTGGGGCGTTGAAGCCGGGGCCGAAGCCGCGGTCGACCAGGTCGTAGGCGGTGCGGGCGCCGGTGCCCTCGGCCTGCGAGCCGCCGCCGGGCAGGCCGAGGGTGAGGCTCGCGGCGGGCACGGCGAGCGCGACCAGCGCGGTGAGGCCGGCCAGCAGCATGGCGAGCGGACGGCGCACCACGAAGCCCGCCCAGCGCTCGCCGAGCGTCGTGCGCCCGGTGGTCCGCAGCGCGCGCCGCCAGACCGGCAGACGGTCGATGGCGCGGCCGGCGAAGCCGAGCAGGGCGGGCAGCAGGGTGATCGCGACGAGCACCGCGACGACCACGGCACTCGAGGCGGCCAGGCCCATCACGGTCAGGAACGGCACCCCGGCGACGGCCAGGCCGGCCAGCGCGGCGACGACGGTGAGGCCGGCGAAGACCACGGCGCTGCCGGCGGTCGCATTGGCCCGGGCGGCGGCCTCCTCCGGCTCCAGGCCCTCGGTGAGGTGGCGGCGGTGGCGGGAGACGATGAACAGGGCGTAGTCGATGCCGACCGCCAGGCCGACCATCAGCGCCAGCACCGGCGCGGTGGAGATGACCTCGAACGAGCCCGCCACCGTGAACACGCCGGCCATCGCGACGCCGACCCCGATCAGGGCGGTGGCCAGCGGGAGCCCGGCCGCGACCAGCGAGCCCAGGGTGACCACCAGGACCACCCCGGCCACGATCAGGCCGATCACCTCGCCGCCCTCGACCTGCGCCATCCGGTTGTAGGCGTCGCCGCCGAAGGCGACCGTGACCCCGGCCGCGCGGGCCGGGTCCGCCGCCGCCTCGACGGCGTCGCGCTGCTGCGCGGTGATGTCGCCGAGCTCGCTGTCGAAGGAGACCAGGCCCAGCGCGATCCTGCCGTCCGGGGAGACCGCGTCGGTGGCGTACGGGTCGGGGATGCCGGCGACGCCGGGGACGGCGGCGATCCGGGCGACCGCTTCGCCGACCGCCTCGGCGGTGCCGGGGGCGGCGATGCCGCCGGGCGCGTCGGTGGCGAAGACGACCTGGGCGGAGCCGTGGCCCTGCTCGGGGAAGGTGCCCTTGATCCGGTCCAGGGTCTCCTGGGCCTCGGTACCGGGGACCTTGAACTCCTCGGAGGTCGCTCCGCCGAAGGCCGCCGCCGCGCCGCCGAGGGCGATCAGCAGTGCCAGCCAGACGGCGAGCACGGTGCGCCTGCGGCGGAAGCAGAGGCGTCCCAGGCGGTACAGGTACGTGGCCATGCGTGCACCTTCGGTCGGTCGTTCGGGGGCGTGATCGGGATGGCCCGGGCCGTGCTCGGAAGGCCGTTCGGGCAGGTCGTGCCGAGGGACGCGGGCTCCGGGCCCGGTCGCCCGCACCACCGTACGCGCAACTTGTTCAGGTGACAAAGTCGAATGACGAGAGCGTGTGACCCGATTGCCCGATCCAGTTCTCCGAACATGGCGATACCCTGGCCCAATGGCTCATGTCCCGGCCGCCGAACGGCGCCCCCAACTCATCCAGGCCGCCATCGACCTGATGGCCCGCGAGGGCGTGGCCGCCGGCAGCACCCGCGCCATCGCGGCCGAGCTGGGCGTGGCACAGGCGACGGTGCACTACACCTTCGGCACCAAGAAGGACCTCTACCGGGCCGTCGTCGAGCAGCTGACCGCCGAGTTCATCGGCCAGGTGCGGGCGTCCGCGCCGGACGAGGGCCCGTTCGGCGAGCAGGTCCGCACCATGGTCTACGCCCTGTGGGACAGCGCCACCGGCGAGCACGGACGGTGTGCGCTGATCACCGAGTTCTCCGCGATGGCGCTGCGGGACCCGGACCTGCAGGAGACCATGCGGGCGCTCCAGCACGAGATCGAGGCCACCGCCGCCGCGCTCCTCGAAGGACTCGCCGCCACGCACGGACAGCCGCTGGCGCTGCCCGCACGCGAGATCTCGGTGTACTTCCTGGCCGGATTCAACGGGCTGACCGACCGCCACATGGTCCTCAAGGCCGCAGGCGAGGACCCCGAGGAGGAGTCCCGCCGGGCGCTCGACCTGCTGGTCGCCACCACGGTCGGCCTCTGCCTCGGCACGCCGGCCGCGGCCTGACGGGCCCTACGGCTCGACGATCCGGACCGGCAGCCCGGCCAGCACCTCGCGCAGCGTGGCGGCGAACCGGTCGTACTCGCCGCTGCGGGCCGAGCCCGGCCGGGTGGCGAGGCCGATCCGGCGGCCCGGCGCGGGCGCGGCGAAGCGGACGGCGGCCAGCCGGTCGGCGCGGCTCGCCTCGACGTCCAGCGCGGTGGCGGGCAGCAGGGTCACCCCGAGGCCGCCGGCCACCAGCTGCACCAGGGTGGACAGGCCGGCCGCCCGGGTGGTGGAGCCGGCCGGGTCGGCGCCGACCTCCCGGCAGATGTCGAGGGCCTGGTCGCGCAGGCAGTGACCCTCCTCCAGCAGCAGCACGTCCAGGTCGAGCAGCACGTCGCGCGACACGTCGACCCGGCCGGCCAGCTCGTGGCCGGGCGGGGCGACCAGGACGAAGTCCTCGTCGAACAGCGGGATGTCCCGGGTCGGCGCGCTGCCGCCGGCCGGCAGCGCCAGCAGCAGCACGTCCAGCCGCCCGGCGGCCAGCCCCTCCAGCAGCGAGGGCGTCCGCTCCTCGTGGACGTGCAGCTCCAGCTCGGGGTAGCGGTCGCGGACCAGCCGCAGCACGGTCGGCAGCAGGTAGGGCGCGACGGTCGGGATGACGCCCAGGTGCAGCGGCCCGGTGAACGGGCGGCGGGCGGCCTCCACCTCCTCGGTGAGCGCCTGGAGGGAGGCGAGCACCCGGCGCGAGTGTTCCAGTACGCGCTCCCCCAGTGGAGTGATCATCACCCGGCGCGTCGTACGCTCGACGAGCTGCGCGCCCAGTGACTCCTCCAGTGCCGCGACCGCTCCGGAGAGCGCCGGCTGGCTGGTTCCGGTGGCCGCCGCGGCCTCCCGGAAGTGCCGGTGCTCGGCCACCGCCACGAAGGCCTTGAGCTGGGCGACCGTGGGCGTCCGGGGGCTGCGCGCAGTGGCGTTCGCCACAGTGGCCTCGGGTTTACGGGCGGGGGCCCTGCGACGGGCGGGGCGGGAGGGGGGCGTGGGGGCGTTGATAACTCTCTCCGATCAGACACATCGAGTGTAGCTATTTCCCTGATCAGTCCACGATGTGGAATGGTGGAGCCCGTTCCGCAAACCGGACAAAATCCCCTCACCTCACTTCAGGAGAAGCGAACGTGCTCACTATTGGTGACCAGTTCCCGGCCTACAACCTCAAGGGCGTGGAAGGGCCGTCCGCGGACAAGCTGGAGTTCAAGGACTACTCGTCCGAGGGCCAGAACGGCTGGCGGGTCGTCTTCTTCTGGCCGATGGACTTCACCTTCGTCTGTCCGACCGAGATCGCCGCGTTCGGCAAGCTGAACGAGGAGTTCGCCGACCGTGACGCCCAGATCCTCGGCGTCTCCGGCGACTCGGAGTTCGTGCACCACGCCTGGCGCAAGGACCACAAGGACCTGAACGACCTGCCGTTCCCGATGCTGGCCGACGTCAAGCACGACCTGATGCGCGCCTGCGGCGTCGAGAACGCGGACGGCACCGCCCAGCGCGCCGTCTTCATCATCGACCCGAACAACGAGGTCCAGTTCGCCATGGTGACCGCCGGCTCCGTCGGCCGTAACCCCAAGGAGGTCCTGCGGGTGCTCGACGCCCTGCAGACCGACGAGCTGTGCCCCTGCAACTGGAACAAGGGTGACGACACCCTCGACGCCCAGGCCCTCCTGGCGGGCTGACCCATGGCCCTCGACGACCTGAAGTCCGCCCTCCCGGACTACGCCAAGGACCTCAAGCTCAACCTGGGCTCGGTCATCGGCAACTCCGACCTCCCCGCCCAGCAGCTGTGGGGCACCGTCCTCGCCTGCGCGATGGCCACCCGCAGCCCCGCCGTCCTGCGCGAGCTGGAGCCCGAGGCCAAGGCCAACCTCTCCCCGGAGGCGTACAACGCCGCCAAGGGCGCGGCCGCGATCATGGGGATGAACAACGTCTACTACCGGACGCTGCACCTGCTCTCCGACAAGGAGTACAGCAGCATGCGGGCCGGTCTGCGGATGAACATCATCGGCACTCCGGGCGTCGAGAAGATCGACTTCGAGCTCTGGTGCTTCGCGGTCTCCGCGATCAACGGCTGCGGCCAGTGCCTCGACTCGCACGAGGCCGTCCTGCGCAAGGCCGGCGTCGAGCGCGAGGTCGTCCAGGCGTCGATGAAGATCGCCGCCGTTCTCCAGGCCGTCGCCGGTGTCCTCGACTCCGAGGCCGCCCTCGCGACCGTCACCGCCTGACCCGCACCACCCCGAACGGGCCCCTCCCCGGACTCCTCCCGAGTCCCGGTGAGGGGCCCGTCCGCTTGTCCGGAACCGCGACGCCGGGGCGGGCGTCCAAGGAGGGTGAACCATCTCCGGGGGGAGCTTGCGATGGCGGGGACGGACCGGGTGCGGGCGGCGGCGGACGGCTGGGTGCCGGTGGCCTTCGGCCTGTGGGCCGTGGTGCTCCTGGTCTGCTCGGGCTGGGTCGCGATCACCGGCCTGGTGCTGGCGGTCGCGCCCGGCGGGGAGACCACCGCGGGTGACGCGGCCCGGGTCCTCCTGCTGCCGCTGGTCCCGCCTGCGGCGGCGACCGCACTGGCGCCCCTGCTGATCCGGCGGACCCCCGCGCGCCACGAACCGCTCGCGGGCAGGACCGCGCTCACCGGCCTCGCCGCGCTGACCGGGTGCGCGGTCTCGTTCGTCTGGCTGGCCGTCGGCGCCCCGGGGCTCTGGCCGTACTAGGAGCCGGTGTTCAGGAGCGAGTCGGCGTTTCAGGAGCCGGTGTTCGGCCGGGCGGCGGCCTCGCGGGCGGCTTCGAGGGCGGTGAAGACGGCCTGGCCGGCCTCGTTGCGGCGGCGGAGGTGGGTGACCACGGTGTTGGTGACGGCGATCAGGGGGACGGCGACGATGGCGCCGCCGATGCCGCCGATGATCGAGCCGGCGGCCACGCCGAGGACCACGCCGAGCGGGTGGACCCGGACGGCGCGGCCCAGGATCAGCGGCTGGAGGACGTGGCCCTCGATCTGCTGGACGGCGATCAGCACGACCAGCACCATCAGCGCAGTCCAGGGCGTCGTGGTGACCAGCGCGATCAGTACCGCCACCGTTCCGGTGACCAGCGCGCCGACCAGCGGGACGAAGGCGCCCAGGAAGATGATCACCGCGAGCGGCAGCGCCATCGGCACGCCGAGCAGCTGGATGCCGATGCCGATGCAGACCGCGTCGATGAAGGCCACGCAGACGGTGCCGCGGACGTAGGCGGTGAGCGTGGCCCAGGCCTTCGGGCCGGCCCCGGCCATCGCGTAGCGGGAGTGCCGGGGCAGACCGCGCAGCGCCCAGTTCCAGATCCGCTCGCCGTCGTAGAGGAAGAAGAAGGTGGTGAAGAAGGCGAGCAGGACGGCGGTCAGCACCTCGACGGCGATCTGCGCGCCGGTGAGGCTGGCCGAGGTGATCTGCTCGGTGTTGGTGCTGATCGCCTTGGTGATCTGGTTGGCGAAGTCGGTGATCTGCTGCTCGGTCAGGTGCAGCGGCCCGGTGATCAGCCAGTCCCGCAGCTGGTCGACACCGGCCTTGACCTTGCTGGTGACGGTCTCCAGGTTGGTGGTCACCTGCCAGACCACGAACCAGCCGACCAGCCCGATGCCGGCCAGGCCGCTCATGAACACCCCGCCGGCCGCCAGCGAGCGCGGGACGCCGTGGCGGCGCAGCCAGGAGACGGTGGGCTCCAGCAGCGCGGAGATCAGCAGCGAGGCGAGCACCGCGAAGGCGACCAGCCGCAGCATGTCGACGATGTAGAAGACGACGTACAGCGCGGCGCCGAGCAGCAGCAGCCGCCAGGTGGACTCGGCGGCGACCCGCAGGCCCCACGGCACCGCCTCGGCCGGGGTGGCGGGCCGGCCGAAGTGCCCGTGGGAGGGGGAGGCGGAGGGGACGACGGGCGGAACGGGGCCGGGGTCGGGCACCGGCGCGGACGCGGGGGCCGGGACGACGGGCGGCGGGGCGGACTCGGTCCGCGGTCCCGGCAGCGGCTCGACCGGCAGCGGCTCGACCGGACGTGGCTCGGCCGCGGGCGCGGGCAGCGGGTGCAGCGGCGGTTCGTGGAAGTCCGCCGCCATCGCGGCCCGCCGGCGCCGTTCGATCACGGCGGCCGCGCTCGCCACCACGGCCATGCCCTTGGCCACGGCCTTGAAGGCCTTTCCGCCCCGCGCCATGCTCGCTACCACTTCTCCCCGCCGGAGCCGCCCGGTGCGGCGGCACGCCGTGGGTCCCGCCACGGCCGTCAGGAAGACGCTACCCGGACGGCGGGCGGTGAGTCCGCCCCGTCGGAGCGATCCGTGCGTCTTCTTCGGGGCCGATTCCGGGGCAAACCCGCACGTCCCGGGTGGTTTCAGGCACCGGTCAGCGGGGAGGAGTCGGGCGGGAACCCGAAGCCGCCTGTCGGCGGACCGGCCGGTGCGGGGAGTCACCAGGACCCCTCCCCGTCCCCGCGTCCGCACCCAGGACCGCACCGCCCGCGGGCGCACTGGTCAGCGCAGCCCGGGCGGCGCGGCCCGCCCGTGAACCGGGAACGCCGCGGCCCCGGTCACGGCAAGTGTGACCGGGGCCGCAGCGGTGCTCCGGGTACCGGGAGTTCCGGGTACCGGGTGCTCCTAGTACCAGTGGTGCGACTGCCAGAACGACCAGGCACCGCAGGGGCTGCCGTAGCGGCTGTTCATGTAGTTCAGGCCCCACTTGATCTGGGTGGCCGGGTTGGTGCGCCAGTCGGCGCCGGCCGAGGCCATCTTGGAGCCGGGCAGTGCCTGGACCAGGCCGTAGGCGCCGGAGCTCTTGTTGGTGGCGGTGTAGTTCCAGCCGCTCTCGCGCTTCACGATCTGGCTGAAGCACTGGAACTGCGCGTCATTGCCGACGATCTGCCGGGCCAGCTCCTGCACCGAACCGGGAGCGACCGAGACGGCGGGGGCGGAGCTGTCGGTGGCGGCCATCGCCGAGCGGGCCTTGGAGCGGTTCGCGGCGGCCTCGTCGGCCTTGCGCTTCTCCTCGGCGGCCTTCGCGGCCTTCTCCGCCTCGGCCTTGGCGGCGGCCTCGGCGGCGGCCTTGGCCGCGGCGTCGGCCTTGGCCTGGGCCTCGGCGGCGGCCTGCTGGCGGGCTGCCTCCTCGGCGGCCTTCTGCTCGGCGGCGGCCTTGGCGGCGGCGTCGGCTGCGGCCTGCTGGGCGGATGCCTGCGTGCCGATGTTGTCGCTGATGGTCTGCGCCTGGGCGCCGGAGGGGACTTCGGCAAGCAGGGTCGCGCCGGCGACGTCGACCGTCTGCGTCGTCTTGCCCTCGCTGCCCGAGGCCATGCCCACGACGGCACCGACAGCGGTGACGGCGGTGGCGGAGGCGACAGCAACTCCCCGGACCGAGATCCGAGTCACATGGATTCCTTCCAGCATCGCCCACGCGTGACCGTACGGGCGCAACATGCCCCTTGGCGCTGCCCTCCGTACGTGCTGGTCACGGGAGGGACTGACCCGGCGTCCGGCCGAGGTGAGGCGACCGGGCGTTGTGATCGGGCGGCGTACGGCTCACGGTCTTCAATTGTGCGTCCACCGACCGGAGTTGGCGGACTTTCCGGGCCGGACTCCCGGTCTCCCGGAAGCCCTGCCATGCCGTACGCGGGGCCTGACAGAACCCTCACCATGCCGCAAGGGGACCTGTCGACGCAATTCCCTGTTGCGTGGCGGATCTCACATTCACCGAACCGGCGTTCGTCGAACACAAAGCACTCGATGTGATGAAAGGAAGGGGCCCGCTCCGTCAGGAACGGGCCCCATGCCATGAATTGACATCTTTGTCCGCGGATGTCCGGATGATCCGGATATCAACGGCTCACGGGTTGACGTCCTCCAGCATCTCCGTCACCAGCGCCGCGATCGGCGAGCGCTCCGAGCGGGTCAGCGTGATGTGCGCGAAGAGCGGATGCCCCTTCAGCTTCTCCACCACCGCCACCACGCCGTCGTAGCGGCCGACCCGGAGGTTGTCCCGCTGCGCCACGTCGTGGGTGAGCACCACCCGCGAGCCCTGGCCGATCCGGGACAGCACCGTCAGCAGGACGTTGCGCTCCAGCGACTGCGCCTCGTCCACGATCACGAAGGCGTCGTGCAGGGAACGCCCGCGGATGTGGGTGAGCGGCAGGACCTCCAGCATCCCCCGGGAGATGACCTCCTCGATCACGTCCGGGGTGGTGACCGCCGAGAGGGTGTCGAAGACCGCCTGGGCCCACGGGCTCATCTTCTCCGTCTCGGAGCCCGGGAGGTAGCCGAGTTCCTGGCCGCCGACCGCGTACAGCGGCCGGAAGACCATCACCTTGCGGTGCTGCTGGCGCTCCAGGACGGCCTCCAGCCCGGCGCACAGCGCCAGCGCGGACTTGCCGGTACCGGCCCGGCCGCCCAGCGAGACGATCCCGACCTCCGGGTCCAGCAGCAGGTCCAGCGCCACCCGCTGCTCGGCGCTGCGCCCGCGCAGGCCGAACGCCTCGCGCTCGCCGCGCACCAGCCGCACCCGGCCGTCGCCGGTGACCCGGCCGAGCGCCTTGCCGCGCTCGGAGGTGAGCACGAGTCCGGTGTGCACCGGCAGCTCGGCGGTGCCCTCGACGTCCACCCCGGCGTCGTGGCCGGCCGCGAACAGCGCGTCCACGTCGTCCGCGGGCACGTGCAGCTCGGACATGCCCGTCCAGCCGGAGGTGATCGCCAGCTCGGCCCGGTACTCCTCGGCGAGCAGGCCGACCGAGGACGCCTTGATCCGCAGCGGGAGGTCCTTGGAGACGACGGTGACGTCGTACCCCTCGGCCTGGAGGTTGCGGGCCACCGCCAGGATCCGGGTGTCGGCCTCGCCGCCGCCCGCCCGGTAGCCGGCCGGCAGTATCGACGGGTCGGAGTGGTTGAGCTCGACCCGGATGGTGCCGCCGAGCTCGCCGACCGGGATGGGCTCGTCGAGGCGGCCGTACCGGATCCGGTAGTCGTCGAGCAGTCGCAGCGCCTGGCGGGCGAAATACCCCAGCTCCGGGTGGTGCCGCTTGGCCTCCAGCTCGGTGACCACGACCACGGGGAGGACGACCTCGTGCTCCTCGAAACGGGTCATGGCGAGCGGGTCCGCCAGGAGCACACTGGTGTCGAGAACGTACGTGCGCCGGTCTGGTGTCCGGCGGCTCTTGGAACTGACCACTAGGCCTCCAGGGCGGATGACCCTGCGTCATCCGCGGCAAGCCGGCCCCCGCTGCCCCGGTGGCCTCGGGGCCGGTCTGATCGGAGTATTCCCAGGCGGGGGGCGGTGCATTCGCGCCCCCGGAGAACTGACGGATCATTGCGGGTGAACGTTTGGCCTCGCCCCGCAGCCGGGTAGGCCAGCCCCTACGGTGGTCAATCCCGGCCCCCCGGGGCACCGGCCCCGGTGTCCCGGGACGCGCCGGCCCTCCGTCAGAGGCCCATCCGCCGGTTGCGCTGCTCGTAGGCGCGCAGCGCCCGCAGGAAGTCGACCTTGCGGAAGGCGGGCCAGTACGCCTCGCAGAAGTAGAACTCGCTGTGCGCGCTCTGCCAGAGCAGGAAGCCGGAGAGCCGCTGCTCGCCCGAGGTGCGGATGACCAGGTCGGGGTCGGGCTGGCCCTTGGTGTAGAGGTGCTCGGCGATGTGCTCGACGTCCAGGATCCCGGCCAGCTCCTCGATCGAGGTGCCCCGGCCGGCGTGCTCCTGGAGCAGCGAGCGGACGGCGTCCGCGATCTCGTGCCGGCCGCCGTAGCCGACGGCCACGTTGACGGTGATGCCCTCGATGCCGGCGGTCTCCTCGGCGGCCCGCTTCAGGACGTCGGCGGTGTGCTGCGGCAGCAGGTCCAGCGCGCCGACCGGGTTGATCCGCCAGCGGCGGGCGGCGGCGAGGTTGGTGACGGCGTCCTCGATGATGCCGAGCAGCGGGACTAGCTCGTCGGCCGGGCGGTCGAGGTTGTCGGTGGAGAGCATCCACAGGGTGACGACCTTGACGTGGGTCTCGTCGCACCAGCCGAGGAACTCGCTGATCTTGTCGGCGCCGCGCTGGTGGCCGTACGCGGTGGAGCCGCCGGTCGCACGGGCCCAGCGGCGGTTGCCGTCGAGGATCACGCCGATGTGGCGCGGAGTGCGGGCGAGGTGCACCTCGACCCGGCGCCCGTAGAGGCCGTACATCCCGTTCAGCAGGACGCGCAGACCCGGCGTGCGTTCGACGACATCGCGCAGACCCATGGTTTTTCGGCCCCTCCGTACTCACATCACCGGGTGCTTCAGAACCCCCGCGCAGCCTACTCCCGCGCCGTGGCGGCAGGGAAAGCCGCAGGTCGCGAGAGGGTCACGGTCCTGTACGAAGTCTGTCGCGACGGGCGTGGCGGAGGTGGCCGGAACGCGCCCGCACGGCGCCCCGGGGACGCTCCGGGGAACGTCCGGCGGCCGGATACGGAACGGTCTCCGATTCCTTAAGGAATCCGTAAGCCGACGGTTCAATGCTTGACGACCACCAATGGTCTAGTCCAGCTTTTGTTCCCAGGGCGGAACAGAACAACGGACCCGCCCTCGTCAAGGCAGTACTTCGGACGCAATGCCCTCCCCCACACGCGGCCGCCGCGCCCCCCACCGCGGCGGCCGCTCCTCCCCCACAGGAGCGCACCTCCATGGACCGTACGCTGAACCGGCCCGTGTCGCACAAGCGCCGCCGCGGCCCCGTTCCGGCCCTCGCCGCCGGCGCCACCGCCCTCGCCCTGGCCGGATCCGGCCTCGCCCTCTTCGCCGGCGGTGCCAACGCGGCCGCCGGGAACCTGGTCGCCAACGGCGGCTTCGACGGCTCGCTGAGCGGCTGGGTCTGCACCGGCGCCGCGAGCGCCGTCACCACGCCGGTCCACTCCGGCTCGGGTGCGCTGCAGGCCACCCCGGGCGCGGCGGACACCGCCGAGTGCACCCAGACCATCAGCGTGCTGCCCAACACCAGCTACACCCTGAGCGCCTGGGTCCAGGGCCCGTACGCCTACCTCGGCGCGCGCGGCACCGGCGGCACCGACCCGAGCGTCTGGTCCAACCAGAACAGCTGGAACCAGCTCTCCACCACCTTCACCACCGGTGCGAGCGCCAAGAGCGTCACCGTCTACCTGCACGGCTGGTACGGCCAGAGCGCCTTCCTCGCCGACGACGTCGTGCTGAGCGGCCCGGGCGGGCCCGTCACCCCGAGCCCGACCGCGACGGTCACCCCCACCCCGACCGTCACCCCCACGGTGACGCCGACCGTCACGCCGACCCAGACCGTCACGCCGACCCCCACCCGGACGGTCACCCCGACCCCGACGGTGACGCCCACGGTGACCCCCACGGTGACGCCGACCGGCAACCCGAACCCGGCCCTGCCGAAGCACGTCATCACCGGTTACTGGCACAACTTCGACAACAAGGGCAACAACCTCCAGAAGCTGTCCGACGTTTCGAGCGCGTACGACATCATCGCGGTCTCGTTCGCCGACGCCGTCGCCAACCGCCCCGGCGCCATCACCTTCAAGCTGGACCCGGAGCTCGCGTCCGGCCTCGGCGGCTACACCGACGCCCAGTTCCGCGCCGACGTGAAGGCCAAGCAGGCGGCCGGCAAGAAGGTCATCATCTCCATCGGCGGCCAGAACGGCGCCATCCACATCAACGACGCCGCCGCCGCGTCCGCCTTCGTCGAGACCGCCTACTCGGTGATCAAGGACTACGGCTTCGACGGCCTCGACGTGGACCTGGAGAACGGCCTCAACCCGAACTACCTGGCCGACGCGCTGCACGCCCTCCAGGCCAAGGTCGGCTCCAGCTTCATCCTGACGATGGCCCCGGAGACCATCGGGATGTACTCCACCGCCGGCTCCTACTTCCAGCTGGCGCTGAAGACCAAGGACATCCTGACCGTCGTCAACACCCAGTTCTACAACTCGGGCGGCATGAACGGCTGCGACGGCAAGGTCTACACCCAGGGCACCATCGACTTCATCACCGCGCAGATCTGCACCCACATCCAGGGCGGTCTGCGGCCCGACCAGGTCGGCATCGGTGTCCCGGCCTCCAGCAAGGCCGCCGGCGGCGGCTACGTCTCGCCGAACGTCGTCAACAACGCGCTGGACTGCCTGGCCACCGGCAACAACTGTGGCAGCTTCGTCCCGCCGGCCAAGTGGCCGACCATCCGCGGCGCGATGACCTGGTCCACCAACTGGGACTCCGTGAACGGGAACGCCTTCGCCAACACGGTCGGCTCGTACGTCCACCAGATGCCGTAACTCCCCCCGGCGCGCCGCTCCTTGAGGGTGGGGCCTGCGCGTCGGCGGCGGGCCCGTCGTACCTGACCGGTACGGCGGGCCCGTTCGCTTTCCCGGCCGTCCCCCGTCAGCGGCGGCGGGGCCTCACGAGTGGCCGAGCACCGCCAGCAGGGTGCCGAGCAGCATGAACGGCCCCAGCGGCAGCTCCCGGCCGCGCACCGGCCGGCGCCGCACCAGGGCGGCCAGCAGCACCCCGACCGCCCAGAGCCCGGCCAGCAGCACGAAGGCGGCCAGGCCCGCGAAGGCGGCCGGCCAGCCGTACCGGCCGAGCAGCGCGCCGAGGCCGAGCGCCAGCACGGTGTCCCCCGCTCCCACCAGACCCAGCTGGACCGGGACTTCGAACAGCACCCCGGCGACCAGCGCCACCAGCAGGCAGCGCAGCAGC
This sequence comes from Kitasatospora sp. NPDC057500, assembly GCF_042802195.1. Classification (NCBI taxonomy): domain Bacteria; kingdom Bacillati; phylum Actinomycetota; class Actinomycetes; order Kitasatosporales; family Streptomycetaceae; genus Kitasatospora; species Kitasatospora sp. NPDC057500. The sequence goes on from NZ_JBHVER010000074.1 coordinate 25,559, forward strand.
GTTCCCGGGGCGTCCTCGGCCAGCTGCACCACGGTCAGCAGCACCGCCAGGCCCGCCGCCAGCGTCCAGGTGAGCGGATAGGGCAGCCGGTGCACCCGGGCGTCGATGAAGCCCAGCACCACGCCCGGCCCCGCCAGCCAGAGCAGCAGCAGCGCGTCCGCCGGGTGCGCGGCGGCGAGCGCGGCGGCGGCCGCGGCGGCGGTGACCGCCTCCACCCACCAGGGGCCGGGGCCGAGACCGGTCCGGCAGCCCGGACACCGCCCGGTGGGCGGCAGCCCGCGCAGCCCCCGCCCGCAGGACGGGCAGGCCAGGCACCACGGTTCGTCCTCCGGCACGGCGTACCGCACCACCAGGCCGCGCAGCGCCGGTGCCACCAGCAGTCCGGCCAGTACCGCTCCCAGTGCGCTCACGATCACGTTCCGCCCCCTCCGTCCTCGTCGCGCGGTGGCCGGCGGCCGGCGCGGGCACCAGTGTGCCGTCCGTCTCGTTCCGGACGGCGCCCCTCCGCGGTTCCTCGCCTTCGGCAGTGTTCCGGGCGCCCGGCCGCCGATCCGGAAGGCCGGCCGCGGCCTGCGCCTCCTGATCGAAGGCGGCCCGGAACGGCGGTGTCCGGGCGGCCCGGCGGGTGTCCCACGACACGCGCCGGACCGCCCGTTCGTGCCCCTAAAGTAGGCAGGCATGCAGGTCATCCAGTCCAGCAAGCTCGCCAATGTCTGCTACGACATCCGCGGTCCGGTGCTCGACGAGGCGATGCGGCTGGAGGAGCAGGGCCACCGCATCCTGAAGCTCAACACCGGCAATCCCGCCCTGTTCGGCTTCGAGGCGCCGCCCGAGATCCTCCAGGACATCCTGCGCAACCTCTCCAACGCGCACGGCTACGGGGACTCCAAGGGCCTGCTCTCCGCGCGCCGCGCCGTGGTGATGCACTACGAGGAGCGCGGCCTGAACGGCCTCACGGTCGAGGACGTCTTCCTCGGCAACGGCGTCTCCGAGCTGATCCAGCTGGCGATGACCGCGCTGCTGGACGACGGCGACGAGGTGCTCGTCCCGGCCCCGGACTACCCGCTGTGGACGGCGTCCGTCTCGCTGGCCGGCGGCACCGCCGTGCACTACCGCTGCGACGAGCAGTCCGAGTGGTACCCGGACCTCGCCGACATCGAGGCCAAGGTCACCGACCGGACCAGGGCGCTGGTGGTGATCAACCCCAACAACCCGACCGGCGCGGTCTACCCGCGCGAGGTGCTGGAGGGGCTGGTCGGGATCGCCCGCCGGCACCAGCTGGTGATCTACGCGGACGAGATCTACGACAAGATCCTCTACGACGACGCCGAGCACGTCCCGCTCGCCACCCTGGCGCCGGACCTCTTCTGCGTCACCTTCAACGGCATGTCCAAGTCCTACCGGGTGGCGGGCTTCCGCTCCGGCTGGATGGTGCTCTCCGGCGACCGCAGCCGGGCCCGCAGCTACGTCGAGGGCCTGACCGTGCTCGCCTCGATGCGGCTGTGCGCCAACATGCCGGCCCAGCACGCGGTGGCCGCGGCGCTCGGCGGACGGCAGTCGGTCAAGGACCTGATCCTGCCCGGCGGCCGGCTGCTGGAGTCCAGGGACGCCGCGTTCCGGCTGCTCAACGAGATCCCCGGGGTCAGCTGCGTGAAGCCGAAGGGCGCGCTCTACGCCTTCCCCCGGCTGGACCCGAAGGTCTTCAAGATCAAGGACGACGCCCGGATGGTGCTCGACCTGCTGCGGGCCGAGCGGATCCTGCTGGTCCAGGGCACCGGCTTCAACTGGCCCGAGCCGGACCACTTCCGGCTGGTCACCCTGCCGCGCGCGGAGGAGATCACCGACGCGGTCACCCGGATCGGCGACTTCCTGAGCGGCTACACCCAGCCGTAGCCGCAGGGGCCCGCGCCGCAGGGGGCCCGCGCCCCAGGGCCCGGAAAAGCGCTACGGCCGGAGTCCCGGTCCGGGCGATCTCCTTGGTCGGGGAAAGATCGTCCGCCGGGGCTCCGGCCGTCCTGTCGCCGGCCGGTGCGCGGTTCGTGCAGCGCACCGGCCTCTCTACCGCTCCTGCTGAGGCTCAGGCTCAGCCGAGGCGGGCGACCAGGTCCCGGTACTCGTCCCACAGCGCCGCGGGCGTGTGGTCACCGAACATCTCCAGGTGGGCCGGGACGAGCGCGGCCTCCTGGCGCCAGATGTCGGCGTCGACGGTGAAGAGCAGGTCGAGGTCCTCCTTCGACAGCTCCAGGCCGTCCAGGTCGAAGCCCTCGACGGTCGGCAGCACGCCGATCGGGGTCTCGACGCCCGCGCCGGCGCCGTCCAGGCGCTCGACGACCCACTTCAGCACGCGGCTGTTCTCGCCGTAGCCCGGCCAGACGAACTTGCCGTCGGCGTTCTTGCGGAACCAGTTCACGTAGTAGATCTTCGGCAGCTTGCCGGCGTCCGCCTGGGCTCCGACCTTCAGCCAGTGGGCGAAGTAGTCGCCCATGTTGTAGCCGCAGAACGGCAGCATCGCGAACGGGTCGCGGCGCAGCTCGCCGACGGTGCCCTCGGCGGCGGCGGTCTTCTCGGAGGCGATGTTGGCGCCGAGGAAGACGCCGTGCTGCCAGTTGAAGGACTCCGTCACCAGCGGGACGGCGGTGGCGCGGCGGCCGCCGAACAGGATCGCCGAGATCGGCACGCCCGCCGGGTCCTCCCACTCGGGGGCGATGGTCGGGCACTGCGCGGCCGGGACGGCGAAGCGGGCGTTCGGGTGGGCGGCCGGGGTCCCCGACTCCGGGGTCCAGTCGTTGCCGCGCCAGTCGGTCAGGTGGGCCGGCTTCTCGTCGGTGAGGCCCTCCCACCAGACGTCGCCGTCGTCGGTGAGCGCGACGTTGGTGAAGACGGTGTTGCCCCAGAGGGTGTCGATCGCGTTGGCGTTGGTGTCCACGCCGGTGCCGGGGGCGACGCCGAAGAAGCCCGCCTCGGGGTTGATGGCGTACAGGCGGCCGTCGGCGCCGAAGCGCATCCAGGCGATGTCGTCGCCGATCGTCTCGACCTTCCAGCCCGGGATGGTGGGCTGGAGCATCGCCAGGTTGGTCTTGCCGCAGGCGGAGGGGAAGGCGGCCGCGACGTACTTCGGCTCCGCCTCGCCCGCGGGGCCCGCCGGCGGGGTGAGCTTCAGGATGAGCATGTGCTCGGCCAGCCAGCCCTCGTCGCGGGCCATGGTCGAGGCGATGCGCAGCGCGTAGCACTTCTTGCCGAGCAGGGCGTTGCCGCCGTAGCCGGAGCCGAAGGACCAGATCTCCCGGGCCTCCGGGAAGTGCGAGATGTACTTGGTGCTGTTGCACGGCCACGGCACGTCCGCCCGGCCCTCGGCGAGCGGGGCGCCGACGGTGTGCACGGCCTTGACGAAGTCGCCGTCCTCGCCGAGCTGGTCGAGCACGGCCCGGCCCATGCGGGTCATCACGCGCATCGACACGGCGACGTAGGCGGAGTCGGTGATCTCGACGCCGTAGGCGGCCAGCGGGGAGCCGACCGGGCCCATCGAGAACGGGACGACGTACATGGTGCGGCCCTTCATGGCGCCGCGGAACAGGCCCTGCTCGCCCTGGAAGATCTCGCGCATCTCGGCGGGAGCCTTCCAGTGGTTGGTCGGGCCCGCGTCCTTCTCCTGCTCGGAGCAGATGAAGGTGCGGTCCTCCACGCGCGCCACGTCGGACGGGTCCGAGGCCGCGTAGTAGGAGTTGGGTCGCTTCTCCTCGTTGAGCTTCTTGAAAGTGCCCTGGGCGACGAGCAGGTCCGCGAGGCGCTGGTACTCCTCCTCGGAACCGTCGCACCATTCGACGCGGTCCGGCTGGGTGAGCTCCGCGATCTCGCTCACCCACGCCAGCAGGCGCTGGTGGCGGGTGGGCGCGGCGCTGAGAGCAGCCGAGTTCTCGTTCGACACGATCGCTCCGTTTCACGCCATCCCGGCGGGGAGACGGCGTAGCGGGGGTTGAGGGTGCTTGCAGCGTAGCTCCGGACCCCCGGCCGGATCGCGGCACAACGGCAGAGTTGACGCATCTTTTACTACAGTACGGATGATTACTGGCCAGTAGGACGGTGGATCCGGCACCTCGGATGACCGATCAACCCCTCTTCCAATACTCCAAAACGTCCAAGTCGTGATGAGCGCCACTTCCTACGAATCAGTAACCTACGGACCCGTAGGTAGCGGGTAGCATGCCGCTCATGACTGCTGAGCTCCTGGAGAGCACGGAGCGTGCCGAGAGCAAGCCCAAGTGGCGCGGCTGGCTGCACGCCGGAATGTTCCCCGCCGCGGTGGCCGCCGGGATCGTGCTGATCTGCCTGGCCGAACCGGGGCCCGCGAGGATCGCGTGCGCGATCTACTCCGTCAGCGCGTGGCTGCTCTTCGGGGTCAGCGCGGTCTACCACCGCTTCCACTGGGGCCCGCGCGGCGACGCGGTCCTGCGCCGGCTGGACCACGCGAACATCTTCCTGATCATCGCGGGGACCTACACCCCGTTCACCATCCTGCTGCTGGAGGGCGCCGCCCGGCAGGTGCTGCTCTGGGCGGTCTGGGGCGGTGCGCTGGCGGGGATAGCCTTCCGGGTCTTCTGGGTCGGCGCGCCGCGCTGGCTCTACACGCCGGTGTACCTCGCGCTGGGCTGGGCCGCCGCGTTCTTCCTGCCGGACTTCCTGCGCACCGGCGGCGTCGCGGTCCTGGTGCTGATGATCGTCGGCGGCGTGCTCTACAGCATCGGCGGCGTGGTGTACGGACTCAAGCGGCCCGACCCCTCACCGCGCTGGTTCGGCTTCCACGAGGTGTTCCACGCCTTCACCCTCGGGGCCTTCATCACGCAGTACGTCGGGGTGTCACTGGTGGCCTACAGCACGGCCGGCTGAACCCGGCGCCCCGTGACGGGCGGTCGACCGGTCGTGCGACCGGACGGCCGCCCGTTCCGCCGTCCACTCCCGGACCGGGTGCTCATGGGCCCGCTCGTGCACCGTCCGCTCATGCGTCGCCCGCTCGTAGGCCGTGTCGTGCCGGTGCTCCCGCGGCCGGTCGACGCGCTCGTGGGGGTGCCGGCCGCGGACCGGCGCCCCGGCCCGCCGCGCGTCGATCGCCTCCCGGGCCCGGCGGCAGCGCTCGCAGTGCGCGGCGTCCACCGTGCCGCCGGCCGTCCGGTGCCCGCGCGGCGCCGGCCGGCGGTCCGGCTCGGGCGCCTGGCGGAGCAGCCGCCAGCGCCGCCCCACGTACACCATCAGCAGCAGCACCTCGATCCCGGCGACCACCAGCACCAGCACGGCGCCGTGGATCAGATAGGCCGCGACCACGGCCAGCGCCGAACCCACCACCACCGCGGCACCCCAGATCTGGGCACCCGACTCCCGAACGGCCATTACGGCTTCCCCTTCCTGCGCCGGGCTCGTGGTCGGCCCCTGCCGCCCCACCCCTTCTCCGCTCTCGGCACGCACCGGCCCGCACTGACCGACGGCCACATGGTATCTACCGACAGTCACCCGCAACTGCCGGAAAGCGGCGAACGACAGATCAACGTTGCGTCAATTCCCCGTGCGGAACGCGCACTTCCAGGACACATCACGGAGAGTGACGAAATGTCAACACCATCCGGACATTGACGGTGGCCACCTTTTGAGAGTTACTGTCATTTGACAGAGACTCCCCTCCCAGGTCTCCGGAGGTTCCCGTGCCCACTCGGCCCACCGACCAGGCGGTCCCGCCCGGCCCGGACCCACGGCGCTGGCTGGCGCTCGTCGCGGTCGCGCTGAGCGTCCTGGTGATCAGCCTCGACATGACGGTCCTGAACGTGGCCCTGCCGACCCTGGCCTCCCGGCTCGGGGCCACCACCGGGCAGCAGCAGTGGATCGTCGACTCCTACACCGTGGTCTTCGCCGCCGTGATGCTCCCGGCCGGGCTGATCGGCGACCGCTTCGGCCGCCGCTTCACCCTCACGCTGGGCCTGGCCCTGTTCGGCCTCGCCTCGGCGGTCGGCATGCTGGCCGACAGCCCTGCCACCCTGATCGCCGCCCGCGCCGCGATGGGCCTGGCCGGGGCGCTGGTGATGCCGATGTCCATGGCGGTGATCCCCGGCCTCTTCCCGACCGGCGAGCAGCGGCGCGCCACCGCGATCCTGGCCGCGTCGCTGGCCGTCGGCACCCCGCTGGGCCCGCTGCTCGGCGGCTTCGTCCTCCAGCACTACTGGTGGGGCGCGATCTTCGCGCTCAACCTGCCGCTGGTGGCGATCGGCATCACCGCCTGCGCCGTCCTGCTGCCGGAGACCCGCGACCCCGCCGCGCCCCCGATCGACGTGCCCGCCACCCTGCTCGGCGCCGGCGGGCTGGCCGCGCTCACCTACGGCATCATCGAGAGCCCCGAGCGCGGCTGGAGCGACCCGCTGGTGCTCGGCACCGTCGGCGGCGCGCTGGTCGCGCTCACCCTGCTGGTCCTGCGCAGCCGGCGCCGGACCGCCCCGATGCTCGACCTGTCGCTGCTCGCCGACGCCGCATTCCGCTGGTCGACGGTGGCCGCGACGCTGGTGTCGCTGGTCCTGTTCGGCGCGTTCTTCGTGCTGCCGCTGTACTTCCAGAGCGTCCAGGGCACGGACGCCCTCGGCACCGGCCTGCGGCTGATGCCGATGATGCTCGGCCTGATGGTGGCCGCCCGGCTCAGCGACAGGCTGGTCGTCAGGACCAGTCCCCGCACGGTGGTCTCGCTGGGGCTGGGCGTGCTGGCCCTCGCCCTGCTCATCGGCGGCCGGACGTCGGTGTCCGACGGCTACGGCCTCGCCGCCGTCTGGCTCACCCTGCTCGGCGCCGGCATGGGCCTGTCCCTCATCACCGCGCAGGCCACCGCCCTGCTCACGCTGCCGCCCGCCCGGGCCGGCGTCGGCGCCGGCCTGCTGCAGACCTTCCGCCAGGTCGGCGGGGCCATCGGGGTCGCCGTCTTCGGCAGCCTGCTCGCCAACGCCTACCGGGGCGCGCTGGACACCGGCGGGCTGCCGGCGGAGGCCGCCGCACGGGCCGGCGGCTCGGTGGTCGCCGCGGACGCGGTCGCCGCCGCGGCCGGGGACCCCGCGCTGGCCGCCTCCGCGCACAGCGCCTACGTGCACGGGATGACCGTGGTGCTGCTGTCCTCCGGGGCGATCGCGGCGCTGTCGGCCGTGCTGGTCGCGCTGCGGATGCCCGCCGTCGAACCGGCCGGCTCGCCCGCCGGGACCGCCGGGACCACTGGGACCGCCGAGGCCACCACAATGCCGGCGACGGATCACGGATAATCGAAGACATGAACGCAACGCGGCCGGCGACGGCACCTCCGGCGGGACCGGGCGACCCGATCCAGGCGATGCCGGAGGCGCCGCTGTCGCTGCGTGAGCGCAAGAAGTTGAAGACCCGCCGGACCATCCGCCGCGAGGCGTACCGGCTGATCACCGAGCAGGGGTACGAGAACACCACGGTGGACCGGATCGCAGCCGCCGCCGAGGTCTCCCCCTCCACCTTCTTCCGGTACTTCGCCACCAAGGAGGATCTCGTCCTCACCGACGAGTACGACCCGGCGCTGATCGAGGCGCTGCTCGCCAGGCCCTCCGACGAACCGTTTCTGCGCTCCTGCCGTACGGCCCTCGTCGAGCTGGTCCGGAACCTGCCGCAGGAGGACCGCGAGGAACTGCTCGTCCGGATGCGGCTGGTCGGGGACGTCCCCGCGCTGCGCTCCCGGATGCTCGACGCCGCCGGCGCCCCGCAGCGCCTGTACCTCGCCGTGCTGACCCGGCGGGCCGGCGTCCAGGAGCCCACCTTCGCGATGCGGATCACCGCCGCCGCGCTCACCGCGGCCACCGCCGAGGCCGTGCTGCTGTGGGCCGAGGCCGGCGGCGCCGAGGACATCGCCGGCCTGGTCGACCGCACCTTCACGGTCCTGGAGGAAGGATTCGCCGGCCTGTAGCACGCACGGGGCGGCGGAGCC
>NZ_JBHVER010000075.1:0-33168 GCF_042802195.1 Kitasatospora sp. NPDC057500
GTGATCTCGACCCGGCGGTCCTGGAGCGCCCTGGGGGCCTCGGCGACGCGCCACTCGGCGGCGCGGACGGCGGCCGTCCCGGGGAGGAAGTCCAGGGTGCCGGTGCCGGCGATCTCCGCGCGGCGCTCCCGGCGGCGGGCGAGCAGGTCGCGGCGCCGGCCCTCGAAGGCGCGGTGCAGGCCGGCGACGAAGGCGACCGCCCCTGGGTTGAGCACCTCCTCGCCGCGGTGGACGGGCGGGCCCGCGACCGTGACGACCGGAGCGGTGGCGGGGGCGCCGGGTTCCTGATCCTCAGCCATCGCGGACGCTCCTAGCTGGAGGGCGTGATTCTGTAAAGTGGAGACTAGTTTCCGCGATACAGAATTTCAACGGCTTGTTGAGGGGGTCGCGGGGACCGCACTCCCCCCGGCATCGCGACAGTGAAGGGAACACCGGTGGCCCCGACCTCCTCCGACAGCACCGGGACGACGGCGACGGAGCGGACAGCGACGACGGGGCCGACGGGGCCGACGGCAACGACGGGGCGGGCCGCGACGGAGCGCGCGAGCGGCGGGGTGCAGTCCGTCGAGCGGGCGTTCCAGCTGCTGGAGGCGCTCGCCGACGCCGGCGGGGTGGCCACCCTCAGCGAGCTGTCCACCTCCTCGGGCCTGCCGATGCCGACCATCCACCGCCTGGTCCGCACCCTCGTCCAGCAGGGCTACGTCCGCCAGGACGCCACCCGCCGCTACACCCTCGGCCCCCGGATGATCCGGCTCGGCGAGACCGCGGGCCGGCTGCTCGGCAGCTGGGCCCGCCCCTACCTGGCGGAGCTGATGGAGGCCACCGGTGAGACCGCCAACCTGGCGGTGCTGGAGGGCGGCGAGGTGGTGTACGTCGGCCAGGTGCAGTCGCGCCGCTCGATGCGGATGTTCACCGAGGTCGGCCGCCGGGTGCAGCCGCACTGCACCGGCGTCGGCAAGGCACTGCTGTCGCAACTGCCGGAGGCGGAGGCGCGCGCCGTCCTCGGCCCCAACCCGCTGCCCGCGCACACCCCGCACACGGTGACCGACCCGCGGGAGCTGATGCGGAGGCTGGCCGAGGCGCGCGAGCGCGGCTACGTGGTCGACGACCAGGAGCAGGAGATCGGGGTCCGCTGCATCGCGCTCGCCGTCCCGGGCGCGCCGACCCCGACGGCGCTGTCGGTCTCCGGTCCGGAGGCCCGGATCCGGGCGCTGGAGGAGCAGGCCGGAACGGCGTCGCTGGTACCGGTGATGCAGGGGATCGCCGCCCGGCTCGGGCAGGTCCTGGCCCCCTGAGAGCCCCCGAGGGGCCCTGACGGCCGGCCGCCCCGCCCTCCGCACACTCGGTCGTCCGGCCGTGCGATTGGCGTTCGTCCGTTCGAGTCACCCGAGGGCGGGTTGCCCCCGGGTTGCCCCGGCCCCGGCGGAACCGTCGGTGACGCTGGTGCGGACGCGGCCCGCGACGGCGCGGGGCGCCGGACACGGAGGGCAGGGTGAGCGGGATGGCCCGCAACGGATCCGTTCGAGGTCTCCTCGGTAGGTCCTTGGCAGTGGGGTGCGCGATGGCGGCGCTGACGACCGGGCAGGCGTGGGCGGCGGACTGCACGGCGGAGGAGCAGGCGGCCGCGCCGGTGGCGAGCGCCCCGGCCGCGGAGCCGGTGGGTGTGGAGCCTGCGGAGCCGGTGGGCGCGGAGGCCGCGGAGCCGGCGGCCGACCCGGGAGCTGCGGGAACGACGGGAACGACGGGAGCGGAGACGGCGGCCCCTGCCGCGGCGGAGTCGGGCGCGGCCGGGGCAGGCACGACCGGAACGGGCGCGGCGGAGACAGCGGCGGCCGTCCGACCGTCGGACTCCGACCTCTACGTGGTCCGGATGGACCCGGACGCCGCCGCGCCCGGCGGCACCACCACCGTGCACGCCTTCGTCGGCAACCTCGGCCCGGACACGACGGCCTCGCCGTTCACCCTCGTGGTCACCCTCCCCGCGGGTGTCACCGCCGAGGGACCGTACTTCCCGGACAACTGTTACGCCTTCCAGGAGGGCCACCGGGTGCGCTGCACCTTCCCGGCCGGCCTGCCGCCGTTCCGCAGCGCGACCGCGCTCGTCCCGGTCCGCCTGGCGGCCACCGTCCCGGCCCCCGGCACGCTGACCGGGGGCTGGGTGGCGGTGCGCAGCAGCGACGACTGCAACGAGGAGAACAACAAGCAGCCGTTCGAGATCGCCGTCGTCGAGACGACCGAGCCGCGCCCGGCCGTCTGACCCTCACCCGGCCGTCCGACCCGCGCCCGCCGCGGGGCGCCGGCCCGGTCCGGCGGGCGCCGCTCCCGACGGCGGGCCGGGGCGGCGGGTCCGGCCGGGAAAGTGCGCCGCGCAGGCGGAGCGGTCGGATAGGTTGGAGATCCGTCCGCACCACCCGACAAGGAGACCCGCCCCACCATGACCGCGTCCCTGCCCGCCTTCGCCGGCCGTACCTACCTGTTCCGGGTCGACAACGGCGCGGCCTTCCGCAACGCCTACTCGGCCGACGGCAAGCGGCTGCGCTGGGAGGGCCTCGGCGAGTCGGCGGGCCAGTGGGAGGACGTCAGCCTGCACGTCGCCGAGGTCGGCCCGCAGCTGTACTTCGTGAGCTGGACCGAGGTGAGCGGGATCACCGTCAGCCACGTCATGGACCTGGCCCGGATGACGGTCCGCGTGTTCTGGACCTACGAGGGCGAGGGCGGCCGGGTCGGCGAACTGCACACCGGCACGCTGGAGCAGGTGGCCTGAGCCCGCCGTCCCCGTACGCCGTCCCCGTACGCCGGTCCCGGCTCCGGTACAGGCCCAGGCTCCGATTCAGGCCCTGGTTCCGGCCCCGGCGCTGGTTCCGGCCCCGCCCGGGGCCGGCCCGGGTCAGACCGACTGGCCGGCGGCCGGGACGACCAGGTGCTGGGAGATCCACTCCAGCGAGGACGGGAGCAGCCTGCTCCAGGTCTCGAAGTTGTGGCCGCCGGTCTCCAGCATGCTGTAGGAGACCTTCATCGGGCTGTGCGCGGCGGCCACGAACGCCTCGGTCTCCCGCCGGTAGTCGCCGTCGCCCTGCTTGGTACCGGCCAGCAGCACCGCGACCTCGGGCTGCGGGAGGTTCTTGAGCCGCCACATCAGGTCGGCCTCGTTGCGCCGCTGGGCGCTGCCCTTGAAGAGGTCGCCGGTGGTCGGGTCCTCTGCCGCCTGGTAGTAGCCGGAGAGCGAGACGGCGGTCGGGAAGACCTCCGGGTGGCGCATCGCCAGCTTGAGGGCGCAGTAGCCGCCGGTCGAGTTGCCCATGAACGCCCAGGCCTTCGGGTCCGCGGACACCCGGTAGGTGGCCTGCACCGCCGAGGGCACGTCCTTGGTGAAGTAGGTCTCGGACTGCGCGCCGCCCGGGATGTCCTCGCACTCGGTGTCCTGCGGCAGTGCCGGCGAGGGGCGCACCAGGACCATCACGGTCGGCTGCATCCGGCCTTCCTGGAGCAGCTTGAGCGCCGCGCCCGGGTAGTTGAGCCGGGTGACGAGGTTCTTGGCGATGCCGGGGAAGCCGGTGCTGACGATCAGGACCGGGAACTGCTTCTGCGCGTACTCCGGCTGGAAGTACTGCGGCGGCAGGTAGACGTACCCCTCGGTGGACAGGCGGGTGGTGGCGCCGTCGATGCGGACCTCGCGGATCTCGCCGGACTTCTCGGGGTCGCGGCCGAGCGCGCCGCCGCCCTGCACCTCGGCGTGGCCGATGGTCTCGACGCGCAGCCGGCCGGAGGCGTCCACCTTGTTCTGGATGACCACCGGGCCGTTGTCGCCGGTGCCCAGCAGGTCGTCCCAACTGCTGTAGAACGCGAAGTAGTTGTTGGCCACCAGGCCGAGCGCGGCGAGCACGGTCAGCTGGGTGGCGAGCAGGGCGCCGATCCGGCCGAGGACGGCCTGCCAGCTCCGCTTCGACAGTCTCGGCCACAGCCAGACCGTCCCGACCATCGCCGCGACGGCGATCAGGACGGTCAACGCCAGTACCTTGTGGCTCGTCAGCCCCATGTTCCGCTTGCTCCCACGCCTCGTACTCCCCCGACCCCGGGGGAAGGACACCCGGGAGGGCCGCCCCGGTTCCCCCCGTCCGCAGCGAGGTCGTCGCCCGGGCGCGACCACTCAGCCTAGCGTCCGCGCGGACCGCTCCGCCCCCGCCGACCAGCGGTGACGCCCTCGGTCTGGAGGAGGAGGCCGGCTCGCGAGGGGGTGCGGCGGGCGCGTCGTCAGCCGACGCGGTCCCAGAGGCCGAGGCCCGCGGTGAGTTCGCGCACGCAGCGGGCGCCGAGTTCGCGGGGCGATCCGGGGCCGGTCGCCGGGGCGCCGGAGGACGCCCACTGCTCCAGGGCGACCCGGATGGCGGCGGTCGCGGCGGCGGCGGCCAGCCGGATCTCCAGGGCGTCGGTGCCCGGCGGGCAGCGGTCGGCGATCGCGGCCCGCAGCCGCTCCTCGGAGCCGGCGTGCACGCGCTGCCAGACCGAGGCGAGGCGCGGGTCGCGCAGCAGTTCGCGGGTCCAGTGCATGGCCTCGCCGGCCTGCGCGTCGAAGGGGCTCAGCGACTCGGCCGCCGAGCGCTCCAGCGCCTCGCGGACCGGCAGGTCGCAGGCGCTCTCGGCGAACAGCCGCACCCAGCGCTCGCCGCCGGCCGCGAGCAGCGGGGCGACGGCGTCCTCCTTCTCCGAGAAGTAGCGGTAGAAGGTGCGCAGCGAGATGCCCGAGGCCTGGGCGATCTCCTCAGCGGTGGTGGCCTCCGCCCCGCGCGCGGCAAACAGTTCGGCCGCGGCCCGGGCGATCTCCAGGCGGGTGCTCTCGCGGCGGCGCTGGGTCAGCGTGGGGCGTCCGGTCACGGGATCAGCGTACGCGAGGCGGCACGTCGAGACTTTTTGGCACAACGTGCCGTTTCGGCGTAACGTGCCAGTCAGGTCGCTCGACCAAGAACGGAACGGAGTACCACCCATGGAGCGCTTCACCGGACGGAACGTCCTGATCACCGGCGGCGGCTCGGGCATCGGCCAGGCCACCGTGCACCGGATCCTCGCCGAGGGCGGGCGGGTCGTCGCCGTCGACGTCAACGAGGACGGACTGAAGGCCACCCTGGACTGCGCCGCCGCCGACGGCACCGCCGACCGCCTCACCACGGCGGTGCTGGACGTCTCGGACGAGGCCGCCGTCCGGGCCGGCGTCGCCGAGGCCGTGGCCGCGCTCGGCGGCCTGGACGTGCTGGTCAACGCGGCCGGCATCCTGCGCTCCGCGCACACCCACGAGACCAGCCTGGAGTTCTGGAACAAGGTGCTCGCGGTCAACCTGACCGGCACCTTCCTGATGACCCGCGAGGCGCTGCCCGCGCTGCTCGCGGACGGCAAGGGCGTGGTGGTGAACTTCAGCTCCACCTCCGCCGCCTTCGCCCACCCCTACATGGCCGCGTACGCCGCGACCAAGGGCGGCATCCAGTCCTTCACCCACGCGATCGCCGCCGAGTACGCCAAGCAGGGACTGCGCGCCGTCTGCGTCGCGCCGGGCAGCATCGACAGCGGCATGACCAACAACCCGGGCCTGCCGGAGGACGCCGACTTCAGCCACTTCGCCAAGCTCACCCCGGCGATCGGCCAGGGCTTCGCGGGCCCGGAGACCGTGGCCGGGGTGATCGCCATGCTCGCCTCCGACGACGGCGCCTTCGTCACCGGCACCGAAGTGCGCATCGACGGCGGCACCCACATGTGACGCCGGACCCGCGCCGGGCTCAGGCCCGGCCGGGTCCGACGGGCCGGCCGCCGTCAGCGGTCAGCCGTCAGCCGCCAGCCCCCTCGCGGCCGCCCTCCTGCCACTCGGTCGCGAAGGCCCGGGCGGGGTTGGCGGTGAGGAGGCGGTGGGGGGCGTCGGGGCCGAACTCGCGGGAGAGGCGGGGGGCGAGCGCGGTGAGGAGGTGGGTGGGGCCGGGGGCGTGGCGGGCGGTACGGGTGGTGGTGTCGCCGCCGAGGAGCAGGCGGTCGGCGTGGCCGGCCTCGATGAGCGCCGCCACCGTGTCGAAGAGGTGGTGGTCGGTCGCGTGATGCGCGCGGGAGGGGCCGTCCAGCGCCAGGAAGGCTCCGGTGGAGGCGAGTCGGCGGTGCAGGCGGAGGTCCGGGTGCCGGTTGAGGTGGCCGAGGATCACCCGCCCGGGCGGCACGCCGTGGCGTTCGCAGAGCAGGTCGAGGACGTCCGGCGCGGCGGTGCCGAGTTCGTGGTGGACGGCGATCGGCGCGCCGGTGGCGTGGTGCGCCTCGGCGGCGGCCGCCATCACCCGTCGGGTGTGGGCGTCCAGTCCGTGGTAGTCGCCGGCGACCTTGATCAGTCCGGCGCGGACGCCCTCGGGCGCGCCGGAGAGGCCGGTGGTGAGCTCGGCGGTGAAGAACCCGGCGAGCCCGGCGTAGCGCCGTTCGAGGTCGGCCGGGTCGTAGTGGACGGCCTGGTGGAGCCCGGTGGCGGCGACCAGGTGGACGCCGGTCGCACGGGACAGTCCCGGCAGCGCGTCGGCGCGCCGCCCCAATCCGGCGGGCGTCCACTGGACGAACGCCCGGCCGCCGGCCGCCGCGAAGGCGCGCAGCACCTCCTCGGCGGCGGCCGGGTCGTCGAGTTCCTCCCCGGGCAGCCCGGGGCTGCGCAGGAAGAGGTGGTCGTGGGCGTCGCAGGCGCCGAGTGCCGCGGGGTCGAGGTCCCCGAGGACGGTCCGGACGGCGGCCCCGGCGACGGTGGCGCTCATCGCGTCTCGGCGAAGGTCGCGGCGGCGACCCGCAGTCCGGCCAGGGCCTTGGGAACGCCGACGTAGGGCGCGAGGTGGACCAGGACTTCGGTGATCTCCTCCCTGGTCAGGCCGATCCTCAGGCTGTTGCGGACGTGGTCGGCGAGCTGCGGTTCGACGCCGCCGAGCGCGGTGAGCGCGGCCAGGTTGGCCACCTGGCGGTCGCGCAGGGCGAGTCCGGGCCGCTGGTAGGTGCCGCCGAAGAGCGCGGTGACGATCCAGTCGGGGAAGCCGGGGGCGAGTTCGTCGAGCGGGCCCAGGGTGTCGGCCTGCGTCCTCGGCCCGGCGAGTTCGTCGAGCAGCGCGTAGCCGGCGGACCGGTCGAACGGGGCGGGGGCGAGGCCGGCCGGGGTGGAGGGGGTGGCTGGGGTGGCGGGGGTGGGGTGCATCGGGCGGGGTGGTCCTTTCACCAGTGGCGGCCGACGGGCAGCCGGTCGAGTTCGGGACTGGAGAGGTGGTGCACGCGGTACCGGCTGCCGGGCGCGGTGTCCGGGGCGGCGGCGCGCCAGAGGGCGAAGCGCAGCAGTTCCCAGCGGTGGGGGTCCACGGCGACGGCGGCGGTGTGCAGGTCGGGGTGGTCGGGCAGTGCGGCGAGGGCCTGTTCGACCGCCTCGGCGGGGTCGGTGTCCTCCGGGAACCGCTCGATCCGGCGGGTGGCGGTGGCGGGCGCCCCGTCGGCGGGCCCGCGGCGCAGGCCGGCGCCGAGCCAGTGCCGTACGGCGGGGCGGCCGAAGTCGGCGCTGAGGCCGCGGAAGCCGGGGCCCCAGAGGAAGGAGTTCATGCCCTCGGCGGTGCGCCAGAGGTAGAACGGCGCGTACTGGTTGACGGGCGATCCGTCGAGGCCGCGTTCGCGCACCAGGTAGGCCTTGAGGCCGAGGCCGGGGAAGTCGTCGAGCAGGTGGCCCTTGGTGGCGATCCGCCGGCGGATGACGCCCATGTCGTAGTCGGCTGGCAACGTGATCTCGTACTGCATGGCGTGCACGGCGGGCTCCGGCGGGGGGTCGGGCGCCGGCGGCTCAGCCGGTGCGGTGGGCGGCGAGCAGGGCGAGGACGCCGCGGACGGCCCGCTCGAACGGTTCGGCGCCGTCGGCGGCGCGGGCGAGTACGTAGCCGCCCTGGACGACGGCGACCACGGCGGCGGCGAGGTCGGCGGGCTCGGCGTCCGCCCGCAGCTCACCGGCCTCCTGGCCCTCGGCGATCACCTCGGCGATCCGGCCGCGCAGCCAGTCGAGGGTCTCCTCGACGGGCGCGCGCAGCCTGGGGTCGGCCACCACCTCCGGGTCCTGGGCCATCCGGCCGATCCGGCAGCCGCGCAGCACGTCGCGCTCGCGCCGCAGGTAGGCGGCCACCCGGTCGTACGCGGTGCCGGGGCCCGCGAGGTCGGCCTGCGCGACGGCACGCATCTGCTCGGCGCTGCGGCGCAGGGCGGCGGCCGCGAGGTCGGGCTTGCCGTCGAAGTGGTGGTACATGCTGCCCTGGCCGACGCCGGCGCGCTGCTGGATGGCCCTGGGGCTGGTGCCGACGTAGCCGCGCTCCCAGAGGAGTTCCTGGGTGCTCTCGATGAGGCGGTCCTGGGTTGCCATGCGGCCACTGTACCTACTGGTACAGAAGAATGTACATACCGGTAGGTACAGGCGGTCGGCTTCGACGCGGCGGCAAGGCCCCGGACCGCGGGCCGCCCCCGGCGGTCCACGACCCGGTGCGACCGTCGTCCCCGCCCGCCCCACGAGGCGCTCCCCGACCGGTGGTGGCGAAGATCACCCCGGACGGCCGAGGCCTGGCAGGATGTCGGGCATGACCTACCTCGCCGCGGAAGACCGCTACGCCTCGATGACCTACCGCAGGGCCGGCCGCAGTGGCGTGCTGCTCCCCGCCGTCTCGCTGGGCCTGTGGCACAACTTCGGTGACGCCCAGCCGCTCGACGTCCAGCGCGCGGTGCTGCGCCGCGCCTTCGACCGGGGTGTCACCCACTTCGACCTGGCCAACAACTACGGCCCGCCGTACGGCAGTGCGGAGCGCAACTTCGGCTACCTCTTCGCGCAGGACTTCCGCCCGTACCGGGACGAGCTGTTCATCGCCTCCAAGGCCGGCTACGACATGTGGCCGGGCCCGTACGGCGTGGGCGGCAGCCGCAAGTACCTGCTGTCCAGCCTGGACCAGTCGCTGGGCCGGATGGGCCTCGACTACGTCGACGTCTTCTACTCGCACCGCTACGACGCCCAGACCCCGCTGGAGGAGACCATGGGCGCGCTGGACTCGGCGGTCCGGGCGGGCAAGGCGCTGTACGCGGGCATCTCCAACTACCCGGCGGAGCAGCACCGGGAGGCGGTGGCGATCCTGCGCGAGCTGGGTACGCCGGTCCTGATGAACCAGTGCGCGTACTCCGTCCTCAACCGCTACGTCGAGGACGAGGGCGTGCTGGACGCGGTCGCCGACACGCAGACCAGCCTGATCGCCTACTCGCCGCTGGCGCAGGGCCTGCTGACCGACCGCTACCTGTCGGGGCAGGTGCCGGCCGGGTCGCGGATGTCGATCGGCAAGTTCCTCCGCGAGGAGGCGCTCACCGAGGCGAAGCTGGAGCAGCTGCGGGCGCTCGACAAGGTGGCGGAGCGGCGCGGGCAGAGCCTGGCTCAGCTGGCGCTGAGCTGGGTGCTGCGGGACCCGCGGGTGGTGTCGGTGATCATCGGGGCCAGCAGTGTGGCGCAGCTGGACCAGAACCTGGACGCGCTGGCGGGCGGTCCGCTGACCGCCGAGGAGCTGGCCGAGATCGATGCTCTCAGCCGCTGAGCAGCCGATCCGACGAACAGCTCTCCGACGATCAGCCCTCCGATGAGCCGATGAACGGCTGAGCCGCTGATCCCCCGCACGGCGGTGCCCGGACGGTCGATGCGTGACCGGCCGGGCAACGTGCTCGTTGGACCGCGCGTACGGGACCGTCCGTACGCGTCCTTCGAGATCCCGGGAGCCCGCCGTGCGGACGTTCCTCCTCCGGGCCGTCGCCCGTTTCGCCCGGCAGCTGGCGCTGACCTCGCCGCTGCCCTTCCCCCTGCTGCCCGGCGCGCTACCGCCGGCGGATGCCCAGCGCCGGTAGCACCGTCTCGGCGACCCGGTGGGCCTCCTCCAGGAGCGGATTGCCGGAGAGGATGAAGGTGTCCACGCCGAGTGACTCGAACTCCTGGAGCCGCTCGACCACCTGGGCCGTGGAGCCGACCACGGCGGTGCCCGGGCCGGGACGGAACAGGCTCATCCCGGGCCAGAGGTTCGGGTAGGTCTCCAGCTCCCGGGCCCGGGCCGGGACCTTGCCGCCGTGCTGGCGGAACTGCCGCTGCCAGCCGACGCCGTCCTCCCCGCGCGCGCCGCCGAGTTGGCGGGCGTAGGTGGCCTCGCTGGTGACGTCGAGCAGCCGGTCGGCGGCGGCCCAGGCCTCGTCCTCGGTGTCGCGGACGATGAGGTGCAGCCGCAGCCCGATCCGCAGACTGCGGCCGTGCGCGGCGGCCCGCTCGCGCACCAGGTCGAGCTTCTCCTTCAGCTGCTGCGGCGGCTCGCCCCAGGTGAGGTAGACGTCCACGTGCTCGGCGGCCATCTCGATGCCGACCGCCGAACTGCCGCCGAACCAGAGCGGGATGCCGCCCGGCTGGACCGGGGTGAGTTCGCGCAGGCTCGCGCCGGCGTTCCGCAGGTCGTAGAACTCGCCCTTGTGGTCGAAGACTTCACCGGCGGTGAGGCGCTTGACGATCGACCAGTACTCGGCGCTGAGGCGGTAGCGGTCGTCGTGCCCGACGTGCAGGCCGTACTCGCGCAACTGCTCGGTGGAGCCGTTGACCACGTTGAAGCGCAGCCGTCCGCCGTGCAGGTGGTCGAAGGCGAGCGCCATCTTCGCCAGCAGGGTCGGCGAGATCAGCCCGGGGTGGACGGCCAGCAGTGGCTTGAACGCCGGGGTGGTGGCGGCGGCCAGGGCGTTGCCGAGGTCCCACACGTCGTAGAGGTCGGTCGCCAGCAGCGCGCCGGTGTAGCCCAGGCTCTCGACGCTGCCCGCGAGTTGCTGGAGGTAGCGGAGGTCGACCGGGCGGCGGCCGGCCGGCTCCCACGGGTAGTGGCCCTCGCGCGGGATGATGTACCAGAGGACTTCGGAGGCCATCGGTCAGACCGCCTCTGCGGCGGTGCCGTGCGCGACGGCGGCGGCCACCGGGGCCTGGAGCGCGGGCAGGTGGGCGTCGGCGACGGTCACCGCGCGGTCGATGAAGCCGACCCGGTGGAAGATGTCGGCCGCCTCCTGCTGCTCGGCGACGAACGCGGCGCTCGCGGGCTCCAGCCGCCACGGCAGCGCGGCCAGTGCCGTCCGCCAGTCCTCGGTGCTTCCGCCGAGGTCCTCGGCGGCGGTCGCGGCGGCCTCCGGCAGGTGCGCGGCCACCCAGGCGTCGGCGCGGCGCAGGGCGGTGGCAATCGCGGCGACCACCTCGGGACGGTCGGCGGCGAAGCCCCGGCGGGTGAAGAACACCGAGCGGTCGGTGATCACGTCGCCGGTGCGCACCAGTTCGCGGAAATCCCCGCCGCGCCGGGCGGCGGCCAGCTCGGCACCCTGGGCGATCCAGCCGGCGATCTCGCCCTCGCGCAGCCGGCTCGCCTGGTCCTCCCCGGGGGCCGGGCGGACGGCGGTGACGTCGGTGGCGTAGGAGAGGCCCTCGGCGTGCAGGGCCTTGGCGAGCAGGTGGGTCTGCCAGGAGCCGATGCCGAGGACGACGGTGCCGCCCTTCAGGTCGGCGACCGTCCGCACCGGGCCGTCGGCGCGCACCAGCAGCGCGCCGTGGTCGGGGCGGGGCGCGGAGACCACCGCGTAGACGAGGTCGTGGCCGGCCGCCTGGGCGGTGATCGGCGGGGTGGAGCCGGTGCCGCCGAAGTCGATGGTGCCGTCGGCGAGCAGCTCGCCGGTGCGGGTGCCGTCGCGGTAGTGGTGGAACGCGCCGGTCTCCCCGAGCGGAGCCAACTCCTCGTCCAGGTAGTCGAGTCGGGAGAGGTAGTAGAGCGAGGGGTTGCTGGCGTGGACGCCGAGGGTGATGGCCATGGGGATCAGCTCCTGTGGTACGGGCGGTGGGGAGAGTGAAGGGGGTGGTCGGTACGGGGGTTCAGTGGACGCCGAGGTCGGCGAGCAGGCCGCGGCGCAGCTCGGCGAAGGCCGGGTCGGCCGGGTCGCGCGGGCGCTCGACGGCGACGCGCTCGTCGCGCACCAGTGCGCCGTCCCGGAGCACGGCGACCCGGTCGGCGAGCCGCACGGCCTCGTCCACGTCGTGGGTGACCAGCAGGACGGCCGGGCGGTGGCGGCGGACCAGGTCGCCCACGAGGTCCTGCATGCGAAGCCTCGTGAGCGCGTCCAGGGCGGCGAACGGCTCGTCCAGCAAGAGAAGTTGGGGCTCTCGGACGAGTGCCCGGGCGAGCGCGGCGCGCTGCGCCTCACCGCCGGAGAGGGTGGCCGGCCAGGCGTCGGCGTGCCGGTCGAGGCCGACCTCGGCGAGCGCCTTGAGCCCGGTCTCCCGGGTGGCGGCGCCGCGCGGCAGGCCGACGGTGACGTTGGCGAGCACCCGCTTCGAGGGGACCAGTCGGGGCTCCTGGAAGACCACCGTGCGCACCGGCGGCACCAGGACGGTGCCGGCGTCGGCCCGGTCGAGGGCGCCGAGAATGCGCAGCAGGGTGGTCTTGCCGGTTCCGCTGGCGCCGAGCAGGGCGACGAATTCGCCGCGGTCGATGGAGAGGTCGACGCCGTCGAGGACGGCGCGCTCGCCGAACACCCGGCGCAGGCCGCGCAGATGGACGGCGGGTGCGGTGGTGGATGCGGTGGCGGCGGTGGTGGCTGCGGTGGCGGTGGCTGCGGCGGTGCTCATCGGGTGCCTCCCTGGGTGGCCTTGCGCCAGGGCATCAGGACGCGCTCCAGGAGGCGGACGACGCCGTCGGCGGTGAGTCCCAGCAGTCCGTAGATCAGGATGCAGACGGCGAGGATGTCGGTGCGCGAGTAGTTCTGCGCCTGGGCCATCAAGTAGCCGATGCCCTCGGTGGAGTTGATCTCCTCGGCGGCGATCAGCGCGATCACGCTGAGCGTCATGGACAGCCGCAGTCCGGAGAGCAGCGCGGGGAGAGCGCCGGGCAGGACGACGGTGCGCACGATCGCCCAGCGGCCGAGGCCGAAGCTGCGCATGGCCTCGATGAGTTTGCGGTCGGTGTTCCGGACGCCGCCGGAGGTCGACACGTACATCGGGAAGCTGGTGGCGACGCCGATCAGTGCGATCTTGGCGGTCTCGGTGATGCCGAACCAGACCATGAACAGCGGGACGAGCGCGAGGAAGGGGACGGTGCGCAGCACCTGGACGGCGGAGTCCAGCAGTTCCTCGCCGAGGCGGAAGAAGCCGGTGACGACGCCGAGCACCAGGCCGGCGGTGGCGCCGATCAGCAGGCCGAGGCCGGCCCGGGTGAGCGAGACGGTGAGGGCGTCGGCGAGTTGGCCGTTGCCCCACAGTTCGCCGACCGCCTCGGCGACCTGGGCGGGTGAGGCCAGGACGTCCTGGGTGAGGGCGCCGGTGGCGGAGGCGAGGGCCCAGCCGCCGAGCAGGGCCAGCGGGCCGATGGTGCGCAGGGTGAGGGCGAGGGCCCGGGGGCGCGGGGCCTGGAGGCGGGTGCGGGGCTCGACCAGGCCGGCCGCGCGGGCGGCGGCGGTGCCGTCGTAGGCGTCCGGCCCGGGGGCGTCCTGGCCGGGGGCGGGCGCCGGCGGCTTCGTGGTCAACCGGTCGGTGGTGGTGGTCACTTGGCACCGGTCCCGAGCTTGTCGACGTCGATGAGGTAGGGCTTGACGTCGACCAGCTGCTTGGTGACCTTCTGGTCGGCGAAGAACGCGGCGACGGTGCCGAACCGGGTGATGTCGGCCTCGGCGATGGCGCCGGCGGCGGAACCCTGCCGGGCGACCTCGATCGCGACGCCCTTCTCGGCGGGGGTGACGGCGGTCGGCCCGGAGTCGGTGAAGACGTTCAGGTAGGCGGCCGGGTCGGCCTTCTCCTTGAGCCCGTTCTCGCGCAGGTAGTCGTAGAAGGCCTTGACGACGTCGGGGTGCTTGTCGGCGAAGCCGTTGCGGACCGCCCAGACGGCGTAGTTGTCGGAGCCGACCTCCTTGCCGTTGACCAGGAAGTGGGCGCCGGAGTTGGCGATCGACGGGGTGGAGAAGGTGTTCCAGGTGGCCCAGGCGTCGACCTGGCCGGAGTTGAAGACGCCCGCGGTCTGGTCGGCGCGCAGGTAGACCCGTTCGACCTTGTCCGCCGGGACGCCGTTCTTCTCCAGCGCCTTGAGCAGCAGGTACTCGCTGGTGCCGCCCTGGCTGACGGCGACCTTGCGGCCGACGAGGTCCTGCACGCTCTTGATCGGCGAGTCGTTCTTCACCAGGATGCCCTCGCCGACGCCGTCGGGGGCGGTCTGGGCGAACAGCTTGAAGCCGGGCTTCTGGGCGAGTGCGGCGACGGCGGAGGTGATCGAGCCCTGGGCGACGTCGAGCTGGTCGGCGGAGAGCGCCTGGGCCGCGGGGGCGAAGGGGCCGGCGCTGCCGGTCCAGGCGACCTTGGCGTGGACGGCGGCCAGCGCCCGGTCCAGCGAGCCGTCCTTCTTCCCGAGGGCGAGGAAGCCGTTGTTGCCGGGGTCGGGCACCCTGAGCACCACGTCGGCCTTGCCGTCGGCGGCGGAGGCCTTGGCCCCGTCGGCGGACGAGCCGCAGGCGGCCAGGGCGGTGGTGGCGAGCAGTGCGGCGGCGGCGAGGGCGAGGCGGGAGGGGTTCACGGGGTCGACTCCTGAGGAGGGGCGGCGGGGCGGGTGGGGCGGCGGACGGGGTGGCGGCGCTCGGCGGCTGACAATTGACAGCTGACAGATTTCAGATGACAGATAACAGATTTCAGAATCTGTCATCTGTCATTCGTCAGCCGCCGTGTGCCCGCCCTTCGGTGCGGCGGGCGGCGAGGAGGGTGCGGGCGGCGCGGAGGGGCTCGGGGTCGGTCCAGGCGTGGACGTCAACCGGACCGGCCAGGAATCCGTGCTGCTCAAGGAAACGTTTCTGCTGGTCCAGCAGGGTGAGGCGCTCCTCGGAGAGGTCGAGGTGCAGGGTGCGGTGACCGCCGCGTGCATACGCTCCGGCGACGCCCTCCTCCCCCGCGCCGGTCTCGGCGCTCAGGATCCGCGCGACCTCCGCCGGGCGTCCGGCGGCCCAGTCGGCGGCCTCCAGCAGGACGGCGAGGAAGCGAGCCACCAGGTCCGGGTGCTCGTCGAGCAGCCGCTGGTGGACCGTAATCGGGCGGGGCGTCCCGTTGTTCACCCGGGCCCGGCGGTCCGGCGCCTCGTCCAGCTCGACGGCGACCTCCGCGCCGATCCGGCGCGCCGCCTCCACCGCGAGCGCGCCCTTCACATAGACCGCGTCCACGACGCCGTCGCGCAGCGCCGCCAGCTCCGCGGCCCACTGCCCGCCCTCCGGCGCGGCGGGCACGTCCACCAGTTCGGCGTCGTCCAGCGTGAGCCCGGCGAGCGAGAGCGCCCCGTGCAGGCCGGCCAGGGCCATCGCCCGCCAGAAGTCGATCGCGATCCCATGTCGTGGGACGGCGAGGCGGCGGCCGCGCAGGTGCCCGGCCTCGGTGATGCCGCTGCCGGCCCGGACCAGGACGACCTGGCGCTCCTCGATCCAGGTGAGCCCGATCAGCCTGGTCCGCTCGCCGCGCGAACGGGCCCACAGCGCCGGGACGTTGCCGCCCTCGCGGAACAGCCCGGTCAGGGCGTGGGTGTAGTGGTGGTCGGCCGCCACCTCCGGCGGCACGTCCTGGAGCGAGCGGACGGCGATGCCGTCGGCGGCGAACTCCCGGCCGAGCCAGCCCTGGTCGGCCGCGATGCCGGTCGCGGTGGGGACGGGGCAGCGGGTGAACCAGAGGGTGTCGGGCGCGGACGGGGTCGGGACGGCGGCGGTGGCGGGGCCTTCATGGCTGGGCACGGTGGGCTGGTCCTCTGCGGCAGAGTGCGCGGACGCGGCGGAGCGCGGCGCGGCACGGGTCACCAGGCGTGACGGGGCGGGGAGTCCGTAGGGTGGTCGGCGCGGACGGAGACGACGCGTCAGCGACAACAGGCGCAGGGGGCGGGGCACCGGCGGTTCGTCACGGCGCTGCTCCTTCCTGCGGTCCGGTGCGCGGTGGACGGGGCTCGTCCGGTGCGCTGTACCGAGCGTTCCACGACCGGCGGCCACCGGACAAGGGTTTGCCACATCATGGGATCGGTTGTTCATGAACGGCATACTTTTGCAACGCCGTTGACACATTCCGGCAGCACGCGCTGCCATAGTCTGGGAGCGACTCCGGTGAACCGGCCGGAGCCAAGGACAGAACGAGAGGTGCCATGGCCGAGGCCGTCACCGCCGTCCAGAGCCCGCCGACCGGCGCCCAGGCCGTTCAGCGGGCCCTCGGGCTGCTGCACTGCTTCCACGACAACGGCCCCGATCTGAGCGCCTCGGACCTGGCCCGCCGGATGGGCCTGTCGGTCTCGACCGCTCACCGGCTGGCCCGCACCCTGGTCAGCGCCGGGTTCCTGGAGCAGGACGAGCAGACGGCCCGCTACCGGCTCGGCCCCGCCGTCGCCGAACTGGGCCAACTCACCTTCCACCAGCGGGGCCTGCACCTGGCTGCGCCGGAACTCGACCTGCTGTCGCGCCGCACCGGCGCCGCCGCCGATCTGGCGATCCGCAGCGGCCCGCACGCGGTGATCCTGGTCGGCGCCTCGGTGCGCCCGGACACCGGCCTGGGACTGCGTCGGCCGCTGCACTCCACGGCACTCGGCAAGGTGCTGCTGGCCTGGCCGCGCCCGGGCGACGCGGGGATCTCGACGCTGGGGCCGCTGCCGCCGTTCACCGACCGGACCATCACCGAACCGGAGCGCCTGGACGAGGAGTTGGCGAAGGTCAGGGAAGCCGGTCACGCGCTCAACGACGGCGAGTCGGCAGCCGGCGTGCGGACGGTGGCCGTTCCGGTGCTGGACGGCGCCGGACAGGCCCGCTTCGCGCTCGCCGTCCGCTCCACGCCCGTCCACCTCACCGACGAGCGGCTGGACTGGTTCCTCGGCCACGCGCGGTCCTGCGCCGCGGCGCTCGCCGTACTGCTGCTGCCGCCCGAACAACGGATATGACGGGCAGTCAACAATGCCTGAAGGGCCGGGCGTTCAGGGGGAACGCCCGGCCCCGGCAGGGAAGGGATCAGGCGACGGGGGTGTACTTGTAGCCGACCCGACGGACCGTCACGATGGCGTCCCGGTAGGCCACTCCGAGCTTGCGGCGCAGCCGGGCCACGTGCACGTCCACCGTGCGGCCGTCGCCGACGTGGCCGTAGCCCCAGACGGCGGAGACCAGGTGGTCGCGGGTGTGCACCCGCTGCGGGTGCTCGGTCAGGTGGGCGAGCAGCTCGAACTCCAGGTAGGTGAGGTCGAGCAGCCGCCCGTCCACGTAGGCGTTGCGGCGCTCCACGTCGACGGCGATGCCGCGCCCGGCGGGTCGCACCGGACGGACGGGGATCCCCGCGGCGGGCGCGGCGGAGACGGACGCGGCGGGGACGGTCGGCGCCGGGCCGAAGGGCGCGGAACCGAACGGCACGCCGGAGGACGGGCCACCCGGCGCACCGGCGGCAGTCGCCGGGGCCGGAGCCGGAGCCGCGACGGACGCGACCGGGAATCCGGTCGGCGCGGCGCCGGCCTCGGCCGGGACCAGCACCAGGTAGCCGACCATCGGCTGCCCCGCCGAGGCGCCGAACTGCGCCCCGTACTGGGCGAGCAGGGCCTGCGGCAGCGAGCCCTGCGGCAGCGCGGCGACCACCGCCGCGCCCTCCGGCAGCGCCGCGAGCAGCGCCTGCGGCGGGAGCGACGGCACGACCGGGGCCGGGCCGGACGCCGCCGGGGACACGGACGGGCCCGCCGCCGCGGGCGGGACGGAACCAGGCTGGCCGGCCGGACGCTGCGGACCGGGCCCGGGGTGCCGGCGTTCGGGGTTCGGGGCGACGGAGCGGACCGCGCGCAGGTGCGGGGTCGCGGAGGGAAGGGGAAGGGTGGCGGTGGAGGAGATGGACATGATGCCGCTCATTTCGCGCGTGACGGACGGGGTGGAGTCGTCTGCGCGTCGACCGGGCGTGCTGCCGAGGACTGACCCGGGGTCAGCGGAGGGAGTGCCGGGACGCGCTGGGCGAGCCCGGACACGTCTGGTCGAACAGGTGCGGCTGCCGGGACGGCCAGAACGGCTCGAGGTCGGCGGGCCGGCCTCTTCCTCCGTCCACGGCGTGTCTCCCGCGCCCATCCGGCCGGGTGGTTCCCGCGTCGCACCGCGTCACGGCGGCCGTCCCTGCCGCCGCGACGGCGACGCGGGTGGCGGCGCTGTCGGTGGCGGTGGTGGCGACGGCCGGGTGGCTGGTGGTGCTGGCGAGGTTCACTGGTGCTCTCCGCGAAGCGGGCAGGGACGACGGCGGCCCACCGGACGGATGTCCGATGCTGCCGGGTCGACGATGCGAGGGGCCGTCGCTTTCCGCCCGACCCGGTCCGGCATTGGCGATCCGGACGGGCCTGGCCGACCGGGAGGGTTCCCCGGGCGGCGGGCGGTGGCGACGGTGAGGTGGACGGCGAAGGGTGGTGGCGTCAGCGACAGCAGGCGCTGCAGATCAGCGCGTGGTCGATGTACCGCCGGACGGTCAGCGCCGGGGTGACCGGGACGGGGAGGTCCAGGGAGGCGGACACGGCCGACGCGCGTCGCTGCTCGACGTTCACGGTACGGCCCTCCCCCCTCTGGTCCCGGTGCGCCGGCACGTCCCTGCGTTGTGCCGCGTCGCGCGTGCCGGACGCACTCGGTGCGTGGCACGTTCGAGGCATCCCGGCAACGGGCCGGGCGGCCTCCGTCCCCAGAGCCTTCCACGCCGGGCCGGTCAAGGCAACCTGCCGTGCGCCGAGCGTCCGACATGTGAACACCGGAATGAGACGCTGACGCGGCGCCACCCCCCGTGGCGGGGACGGCGGCCCGGTCCGGCGCCGTGTCCGGCAAGGCCTCCGGCCACGGTCGGCCACGGGTCGGCGGCGGGTCCGGGCCGCGGATCGGCGGCGCGTCCGGCCACGGCCAGGCGTCGGCTCAGACCGTGGCCGGCGTGCTCCGGCGGCGGGCGGCGGCGTGCTCGACCAGCGCCACCAGCAGCTCCTTGCCGTCCTCGCGGAGGCGTGCGTCACAGAGCATCACCGGGATGCCCGGGTCCAGATCGAGCGCGTCCCGGACCTCCTCGGGGGCGAAGAGCTCGCTGCCCTCGAAGCAGTTCACGGCCACCAGGAAGGGGATGCCGCGCTGCTCGAAGAAGTCCACCGAGGGGAAGCAGTCCGCGAGGCGCCGGGTGTCCGCCAGCACCACCGCGCCGAGCGCGCCCCGGGCCAGCTCGTCCCAGACGAACCAGAACCGGTCCTGGCCGGGCGTGCCGAAGAGGTAGAGGGCGAGGCCGGGCCGCAGGTCGATCCGGCCGAAGTCCATGGCCACCGTGGTGGTGCGCTTGGCCTCCACGCCCGCGGTGTCGTCCACCGGCCGGCCCAGCTCGCTGAGCTCCTCCTCGGTGCGCAGCGGGCGGATCTCGCTGACCGAGCCGACCAGGGTGGTCTTGCCCGCGCCGAAGCCGCCGGCGACCAGGATCTTCACCGCCGCCGCCGGGCCGCCGCGCCAGCGCGGGTCGTTGGCCCGGTCGTCGCCCGCGCCGCCGGCCCGGTGGTGGGCGGGCCGCGCCGGGGCGGCCGCGGTCACGGTGACGCCGGCAGGGGCGTCGGCAGGGGCGGTGGCGTCGGCGGCCGCGGTCAGGTCAGAGCGCACGGAGTCCATTGATCACGTCTCGCAGCAGGCGCTCGTCCGGCAGCTCGGCGAGCGGAACGGGTCGGGTGACGCTGATCAGATCGGCGTCGTAGAGGTCGCCGAGCAGGACGCGCACGACGCTGACCGGCAGATCGGTGTAGGAGCCGAGCTCGGCCACCGAGATCGGCTCCCGGCGGCACCAGGCCAGGATGGTCTGGTGCTCCGGGTCGAGCACGTGGGCGGGCACGGCCCCGGTGGCCGGCGCGGGGTCCTTGGCGGTGATCAGCGAGATCAGGTCGAACAGGCCGTCCTCGACGGGCCGGGTGCGGCCGCGGGTCATCGAGTACAGCCGCACCACCGGGCCGGCCTCGTCGTCGAACCAGCGGTCGTCGACCGGGGTCCGCGCCTGGAACAGGTCCAGCCCCGGCCCGCTCCCGTCAGGGCCGTCGGGACCGTCAGGGCCGTCGGGACCCTCCGGGCCGTCGGGACCCTCCGGGCCGTCCGGCCCCCGGTCGCCGGCCCCGCGGCCGTCGCCCTCACGACCGTCCGGGGCCGGGACGGGGTCCCGGACGGCGTCCGGTCCCGGGACAGGGTCCGGGGGCACCGATGTCGGCTCCTCGTCCGCCATCGGACCGCTCATCTCCCGGGCGGGGCCACGTCGGCGCGCGGTTCGGCGGCCAGGTGCTCGCCGACCCGCTTGACCAGCAGGGCCATCTCGTAGGCGATCTGGCCGATGTCGGCCTCGGCCTCGCTCAGCACCGCCAGGCAGCTGCCGTCGCCGGCCGCGGTGATGAACAGGAAGGCCTCGTCCAGCTCGACCATGGTCTGGCGCACGCCGCCGACCTTGAAGTGCCCGCCGGCGCCCTTCGCCAGGCTGTGGAAGCCTGCGGCGACGGCGGCCAGGTGCTCGGCGTCCTCCCGGTCGAGGTCGCGGGAGGCGCCGGTGGCCAGGCCGTCGCTGGAGAGGATCACCGCGTGCCGCAGCGCGGCGACGCGTCCCACCAGGTCGTCCAGGAGCCAGTTGAGGTCCCCGGGCGACTGCGTCGAAGTGGTCATGAATCTGTTCCTTCCGCTGGAGCGGGTGGTGCGGGTGTTGCGGGTGGTGCCTGTCGTACCGGTCGTGCCTGTCGTGCCGGTGGAGCGGGTCGAACGGGCCTGACGGGTCGTGCGGGTGGTGCGGTGCCTTCGGACGGCCCGTCGGACAACGGACCGGCGGGTGCGCCCGGTTCCGCAGTGGCGCGCGGAGCGCGGACGAGCCTGGTCGGCGGCGGGACGGGCGCGCGGCGGGCCAACGGCGCCGGCTCGCCTCCGGCGGGGCCGGGCAGCGCCGCCGGGGCGGGCGCCGGACTGATCGCGCGGCGTCCCGGGTCCGGCGGCTGCCAGCCGGGCGCGGTCCCCGGCGCGGAGGCCGACGACGCCGGCGACGACGGCCGGGGGGCTGGCGGGACGCCGGTGGCGCCCCGGCCTCGGGTGAAGCCGCGCTGGAACGAGGCGAAGGTGGCCCGGGCCTCCTCGGGCGAACGCTCGCGCGCCGCCTCGCCGCCGCCGGCGGGGCGCTCGCCCGCCGGGGCGGCGGCGGTTACGGCTTCCGCCGCCCGCTCGCGCAACTGCGGGGCGAGACTCGCCTGCCGGACGCGACGCGGCAGCCCGCCCGGCGAGACCCCGCCACCCGGGGCACCGGTGCCCGGGGCGTCGTCACGCGGCGGGGCGGTGTCCTCGGGGACGGCGGGCACCGTGTCCGCCACGGCCGCCGCACCCTGGACCTCCGCACGCCGGTGCCGGCCGGTGCCGGGCCCGGCGGGCTCACCGGCCGGTGCCGGGACGAGCACCGGCCCGCCGTTGCCGCGCGACCGGCGCGGCAGACCGCCCGGCGTGCGTGCTGGTTCGGGCGCCGAAGGACGCGGCCCGCCGCTGATCCGGTGCCGCCCTCCCGCGCCGTCCGAGCCGTCCGAGCCGTTCGCCCCGCCGGCCCCGTTCACGGCCTTCACCGCACCCGGACCGCCGGCGCCCGCCGCCCGGTCCGCGCCGAGCGAGGGCACCGCGACGAGGTCGCGCCGACCCGCCGCCGCACGCCGTCCCCCGGCCGCACCCGCACCCGCCCCCGAGCCGGCGCCCGCCGCCAGCGGCTCCGGCAGCCCGTCCGGCGCCTCCGCCAGCAGCTCGCGCGGTATCAGCACCACCGCCGTGGTCCCCCCGTACGGCGAGGGCCGCAGGTGCACCCGGATGCCGTGCCGCCGGGCCAGCCGGCTGACCACGAAGAGGCCGAGCCGGTCGGTGTCGGCGAGGTCGAACTCCTGCTCGACCGCGAGGCGTTCGTTGATCCCGGCGAGTGCCTGCTCGCTCAGCCCGAGCCCCCGGTCGTCGATCTCCAGCGCGAAGCCGTGCGCGACCACCTCGCCCTGGACGGTGACCTGGGTGGCCGGCGGGGAGTACACCGCCGCGTTCTCGACCAGCTCGGCGACCAGGTGGGTGACGTCCGCGACCGCGCTGCCGAGCAGGCCGGTGCCGGGGAACGGCCGGACGATCACCCGGGCGTAGTCCTCGACCTCGCCGACCGCCGCGCGGACCACGTCCACCATCCGCACCGGCTTGCGCCAGGCCCGGCCGGGCGAGCCGCCGGCCAGGATGATCAGGCCCTCGGCGTGCCGGCGCATACGGGTGGTGAGGTGGTCGACCTTGAAGAGGTCCTCCAGCTCCGCCGGGTCCTCGGTGCGCCGCTCCATGGTGTCGAGCAGGGTCAGCTGGCGGTGCAGCAGCACCTGGCTGCGCCGGGCCAGGTTGACGAAGACCGCGGAGACGCCGCGCCGCAGCTCGGCCTGTTCGACGGCGGCCTCGACGGCGGCCCGCTGCACGGCGTTGATCGCCTGTCCGACCTGGCCGATCTCGGCCGGGCCGAACTCCAGCTCGGGGGCCTCGGCGGCGACGTCCACCGCCTCGCCCTTGCGCAGCCGCAGCATCACCGAGGGCAGGCGGGTGCCGGCCAGCTCGTTGGCGGCGTTGCGCAGGCCGATCAGGTCGCGCACCAGGCCGCGGCCGATCCGGTAGGAGATCAGGACCGAGAGCACCACGGCGACCAGGCCGATCACACCGGCGATGCCGCCGCGCCAGAGCAGTCCGATCGCGTACGAGTGGTCGCGCTCGTCGATGGTGCCGGCCAGCCGGGCGTTGATCGCGGCGAGGTCGCCGAGCGCCTGGTCGGCGGTCTGCCGCCAGTCGTCGCCGTTGATCGCCTGGACCACCCGCTCGGGGCCGCCCGCGCCGACGAAGTCCGCCTCGGCCCGGGCGAGCGAGGCCCAGGCCTCTCCGCCGCGCAGGGCGATGTAGTCGGCCTGGTCGACCGGGTCCAGCTCGGCGATGTAGACGGTGAACAGGGCCTGCTGGTTGTGCAGGGCGTCGAGCGCGACCTGGTACTGCTCGGCGGTCGGGCGGGCGGTCGCGGTGCTCAGGCCCTCCATCGCCGCGTCCTCCTGGGAGAGGTACTCGCGGGCGCGCACCAGCTCGGTCAGGATGGTGCCCTGCCGCGGGAGCTGGCCGCTCTGGCGGGCGACGAAGGCCGACCGGAAGCCGAAGGTGGGCTCGACCAGGTCGGTGTACTGGGCGAGCGCGAACTCCCAGTTGAGCGCGGCGCGGCCGACCTGCGCGCGCAGCGGGGGGAGCTGGTCGGCGGCGGCGAGGATCTGCAGCAGGCGGCCGCGCTGGGCCTCGTCCAGCCGTCCGCTCCCGGTGTCCTTCTTCTGCCGCAGCACGGCGAGGTCCCGGTCGGTGACGGCCTGGGCCTGTGCGAGGGCGTCGCGGGCGGCGCGCGAGGCCGGGTCGGCCAGCCGCTCGACGGCGGCCCGGCGCTCGTTCTGCAGGTCGTGCGCGTACTGGTCGACCGGGGCGCCGAACTCCTTGTACGTCCTGCTGAGGTCCAGCCGGCTCCAGACGTCCCCGGCGGTGGTGAGCGTCGCGTACGCCCAGAGGGCGGCGAGGGCGACGATGGGCACCAGGAGCAGCGCGATGATCTTCGCGCGGATCGAGCTGCTGCGCAGACGCATGGAGTCCTCGGTCGGGAAGTGCCAGGCGCGGACGGGGTGCGGGCGGCGGGTCGGCGGGGGCGGTGGGGGCGTGGATCGGCGCGGACGGAAGGCGTGCTGGTACGGACCAGGTGCCGGTCCGGGGGTGGTTTCGCAGGCCGGGCCGGGAGCCCCGGCCGCAGGTCTGCGAGACTCTACTACGCCCTGACCACTCGTTCGAGGGTCGAACCCGGCCTCTCTTCACCCCGGGCCGGATCGTGTCCGGATCGGCACCAAGATCACCGGTTTGGCACTACTGCCACATCGCCGTCACACCGCCACCCCTCCGTCGCCACACCGCGTCCGGGCCACCGCCGAGCCGTCTCCGGGCCACGTCCGGAGCACCCGGGCGAACGCCGTCCGGCGGCACCACGGCAGTACGGCGAAGGCTCGGCGACGGCTCGGCGACGACGCCACGGCGGCACGACGACGGCGGCGGACGACCGTTCCACGGCACTTTCCGCACGGACCGGTGCCGATCTCGTCGCGTCCTGGTCACAACCCTGGGCAGTCGGCACGCCATCCGATAGTTTCGCTCCACCTGGAGGACGGATCGGGGGGATCGTGCGCGAGTTCACCACCCCCGCCCCGGCCGGGCCGCCGGCCACCGGCGGGCTGGCCGACTCGCTCTACGACACCGCCGAACGCTCCCCCGGCCTGGTCCAGTTGGCCCGCCGCGCCGAGGGCGCCCGGGGCACCGCCGCCGACGGCTGGCAGGACGTCACCGCGGCCGGCTTCCGCGACGAGGTGCTCGCCCTCGCCAAGGGCCTGCTCACCCGCGGCGTCCGCTACGGCGACCGGGTCGCGCTGATGTCCCGCACCCGCTACGAGTGGACGCTGTTCGACTACGCGCTCTGGTCGATCGGCGCGGTCCCCGTCCCCGTCTACCCCACCGCCGCGCCCGAGCAGGTCCGCTGGATCCTCGCCGAGACCCAGGCGGTGGCCTGCCTGGTCGAGGACGAGGACCACGCGATGACCGTCGGCGCGGTCTGCGACGCGCTCCCCGACCTGACCGGCATCTGGCAGCTGGACCGGGGCTGCGTCGCCGCGATCGTCGAGGACGGGCGCGGGGTCCCCGACACGCTGGTCCACCGCCAGCGGCTCGGCGTCACCGCCGACACCGTCGCCACCGTCGTCTACACCTCCGGCACCACCGGCCGACCCAAGGGCTGCCTGCTCACCCACGGCGCCCTGGCCACCGCCTCCGACGCGCTGATCGCCTGCTGGCAGGAGGCGCTGCACGACACCGGCGGCCACCAGCCCTCCACCGTGCTGTTCCTGCCGCTGGCGCACGTCTACGGGCGGATGGTGCAGATCTCCGCGGTGCGCGGCGGCTTCCGGCTCGGCCACCTCTCCGAGATGTCCACCGACGCCCTGCTGGCCGCGTTCGCCGCGCTGCGCCCCACCTTCCTGCTCGTCGTGCCGTACGTGCTCGACAAGGTGTTCCAGCAGGCCCGGCGCACCGCCGAGGAGGCCGGGCGGGCCGAACTGTTCGAACAGGCCCGGCAGGTGGCCGTCGACTGGGCCGGCTGCCGGGAGCAGCGCGCCCTCGGGCACGGCCACGGGCCCGGCGCCGGCTTACGGCTGCGCCACCTCGCCTACGAGCGGACGGTGTACCAGCGGCTGCGCGCCGTCTTCGGCGGCCGGCTGCGGACGCTGATGTGCGGCGGTTCGGCGCTGGACCGCGAACTCGGCCTGTTCTTCACCGGGATCGGCTTCCAGCTGTACGAGGGCTACGGGCTGACCGAGACCTCGGCCGCGATCGCCGGCAACCCGCCCGGGCGCTCCAAGATCGGCACGGTCGGACGGCCGGTGCCCGGTGCCACCGTGGCGATCGCCGACGACGGCGAGGTGTGGGTACGCGGCCCCGGCGTCTTCGGCGGCTACCTCAACCATCCGCGCTGCACGGCCGAGTCGCTGTTCGAGGGCTGGTTCGGGACCGGCGACCTCGGCCGGCTGGACGAGGACGGCTATCTGACCATCACCGGCCGCAAGAAGGACCTCATCGTCACCAGCAGCGGCAAGAACCTCGCGCCCGGCGCGCTGGAACTGCGGGTCGAGACGCATCCGCTGGTCTCGCAGTGCCTGGTGGTGGGCGACGACCGCCCCTACGTGGGTGCGCTGATCACCCTCGACCCGGCGGCGCTGGCGCACTGGCTGAAGCAGCGCGGGCGCGGGCAGTCGGACCCGTGGGCGGTGCTCACCGACGAGGATCTGCACGCCGAGATCCAGCGCGCCGTCGCGGCCGCCAACACCGCCGTCTCGCGCGCCGAGTCGATCCGCGCCTTCCGGCTGCTGCCCAGCGAGTTCGGGGTGGAGCAGGGGCTGCTGACGCCTTCGCTGAAGCTGCGTCGGGCGGCGATCACCGACTACTACGCGGCGGACATCGAGGAACTCTACGCACCCTGACGGACCGTCTCACCCCGTGTGCGGTACGACCGGTGCCCCCCGTCGCGTTCGCCACTCCTTGACGATCGGAGTGGTCCAGTCCATTGTTTTGGTCCGGTCAGAGTGCGGCACGCCGACGGCTCCCGCCCCCTCCGGGAGCACCCCCACATCCCGTTCTCCGCGCGCCCGCCCCAACGGTCGCGTGTCCCCACGCAGGAGTCCCCACGTGTCCATCTCCTCGCGCATGCCCGCACGCCTGTCGGCACTCGCCGCCACCGCCGCACTGCTGGTGGCCGGCCTCGCCGGGCCCGCCGCGGCCTCGGCGAACGAGAGCGCCGCCCCGGCCGGGGCCGCCGCAGCCACCGTCAACCTGGCCACCAACCCGGGGTTCGAGATCCCCGCCTCCTCGCTCGCCGACTGGGGCAGCGTCCCCGGCTGGCACTGCTACGGCGGACCCGCCGAGGCCTCCGTCACCACCGCCGCCCCGCACTCGGGTGCCTCCGCCCTGGCCGTCACCCCGGCGGGCGACGAGTCCACCGGCAAGTGCGCCCAGACCGTCTCGGTCCAGCCCGGCGCCACCTACACCGCCTCCGCCTGGGTCCGCGGGAAGTTCGTCTTCCTCGGCGCCACCGACGGCACCGACCGCCCGACCGCCCCCGCCTGGACCGAGGACACCCACGGCGACTGGCAGAAGCTCACCACCCGCTTCACCGCCGGCCCCACCGCCACCACCGTGCGCCTGTCCGTCCACGGCTGGTACCAGCAGGGCCCGTTCGCGGTCGACGACGTCCGGGTGGACGGCCCCGCGCCCGCCCCGGCGACCGCCGCCGCCTCGGTGCCGACCAGCGACAAGGTGGTCTTCTTCACCATCGACGACGGCTGGCAGACCAGCCCGGAGGCGGAGCGCTTCATCACCGACCACCAGCTGCCCATCACCGCCTTCCCGCTGCCGATGGCCGCCGCCGCCGACCCCGGCTACTTCCAGCGGGTCACCTCCACGCCCGGCTCCTCCGTGCAGAACCACAGCGTCTCCCACCCGGACCTCACCAAGCTCTCGCCCGCCGAGCAGCAGGTGGAGATCTGCGACGCCCGGGACTCGCTCACGCGCCGGTTCGGCACCGCGCCGACCGTGTTCCGCCCGCCGTACTTCGCCTGGAACGCCGACACCCTGCAGGCCGCCGCCAACTGCGGCATGCGCACCGTGCTCACCGCCGACGCGGACTTCAGCTGGGGTGCCTCCAACATCTGGCACGAGGGCACCCTGTCGCCCGGGGACGTCGTGCTGATGCACTGGAGCGACACCCTGGCCGGCGACCTCCAGCGCGCCCTGGCCGCCGCCGAGGTCGCCGGGCTCAAGCCCGCCGGGCTCACCTCCTACCTGCGCTGACCGGCGCCGACCCGCGCTGACCCGCGCCGCCCGTCACGCACCTCCGCCCACCAGCCCACACCACCACACACCGCCGCGCACCGCCGGACGCCCATCGGGCACCGGCGGTGCGCCGGTGCCGCGTCCGGTTTCCGCGCCCGTTCCGCGCCTTGTCCGTGGCCGGTACGAGATCCTCCGCCGCCAGACTCGTCCCCATGGGGAGAGCAGGGGAAGGGACCTTCCGCCGGGCGCGGTGCGCCCGCCGGGTGACGCGGGGCGCCGTCGACCGCGACCGCGACCGCGACCGCGACCGCGCCGGATGCTGACCGCCCTGCGCGCCTCGGTCGCGTCACAGGCCCGCCCCGGCGCGCGCAACGAGGACTTCGTCCTGGCCGCCGCCGACGTGGTGGTCCTGCTGGACGGCGCGGGCCTGCCCGCCGTCCTGGACAGCGGGTGCGTCCACGGAGTGCCGTGGTTCGTGCGGACACTCGGCACCGCGCTGCACCGCCTTGCCGCCGACCGGCACACCGGCCTGCGCGAGTGCCTGGCCGCGGCGATCCGCCTGACCGCGCGGGCGCACGCGGACAGCTGCGACCTGGGCAGCACGCTCACCCCTTCGGCCACGGTCGCCGTCGCCAGGGCCGGCGCCGAGCGGCTGGAGTGGCTGGTCCTCGCGGACTGCACACTGGTGCTGCGGCTGGACGCGGGCGACGTCCGTACCGGCAACGCCCCGACAGGCAGCATCCGTACGGTCTCGGACCACCGCGTCTCGCACGTCACCACCGCCCAGCGCGCGGCCCTCGCCGCCGAGGTGGACCGGCTCGGGCCGGCCGAACGGGCCGCCGCGTTCGCGCGTGCCCAGCGCCGGGTGATGAACACCGCCGGCGGCTACTGGGTGGCGGCCGCCGACCCGGCCGCCGCCGAGGAGGCCTACACCGGATCGGTGCCCCTCGACCGGCTGCGGGCCGCGGCGCTGCTCACCGACGGGGCCGCCCGTCCGGTCGACGACTTCGGCGTCCACAGCTGGCCCGAACTGCTGGACCGGCTCGAAGCCCACGGCCCCCGCCACCTCATCGCCCGCACCCGGGAGCTGGAGCGCTCCGACCCCGACTGCCGCCGCTGGCCCCGCAGCAAGTGCCACGACGACGCGACGGCCGTCCTGCTGCTGCCGCGCACGGCGCCCGGCTGACCGCTCGTTGACAGGGGACGGGCGGGGTGTTCTGATGGGGCGCGTGCAGCGTGGCGCCGGCCAAAGAGACTTGGGCCGGCCGGCGACCGGGCCGGCACCCGAGTTCGAGGGACGACGCGTGATGAGTATCTGCTCCGCTCCCCTTTTCTGACCCCTTCCGCGCGGCCACGGCCGAGGCGGTGGCCGCTCTTCCGTGTTCGGAGATCCGCACAGACGCATGCCCATGTCTTCTTCATCGTTCAACTCAAGCGATTCAACCCATTCGACCGGTTCGGCTGGTTCGACCGGTTCAGTCGATTCGTTCAACCAGGCCGTCGTCAAGGAGTTCCGCGCCAACGGCGGGAAGGTCGGCGGGCCCTTCGAGGGCGGGGACCTGCTGCTGTTGACCACCTTCGGCGCCCGGACCGGCCGGGAGCACACGGTGCCGCTCGGCTTCGTGCGGGCCGAGGGGCTGCTGCTGGTCGTCGCCTCGGCGGCCGGGGCGGCCGAGGACCCGCAGTGGTACCGCAACCTGCTCGCCCGCCCGATGGTGGGGGTGGAACTCGGCGAGGAGGTGTTCGACGCGATCGCCGTCCCCGCCGAAGGAGCACGGCGCGACCGGCTCTTCGAGGCGGTCGTCCGGGCCGCGCCCGGGTACGGGGACTACCAGCGGCACACCGAGCGGGTGCTGCCCGTGGTGGTGCTGGAGCAGACCGGGGACGCCCCGCCCCGCGAGATCACCAGCCTGGCGGACAAGCTCCTGGAGGTGCACGACTGGCTGCGTGCCCAACTGCGGCACCTCCGGGCCGAGAGCGAGGCGCACTTCGCCGGCGGGGGCGGGCCCGTTCCCGCGCTCGGGCTGCAGATCCGCCAGCACTGCCTGGCGTTCTGCCAGGGGCTGACCGTGCACCACACCGGCGAGGACCGGGGCGTCTTCCCGGCACTCGCCCGAAGCCACCCCCGGCTGCGGGGCGTGCTGGATCGGCTGGCCGAGGAGCACCTGGCGCTGTCCGGCCTGAAGGACGGGCTGGCCGCGCTGGTGGCCGGGATCGGCACGGCCGAGCCGGGGGCGTTCCGGGCCGAGCTGGAGCGGATGACGGCCGGGCTGGAGGCCCATCTCGCCCATGAGGAGCGGGAGCTGCTGCCCGCCCTCGCCGGGATCCCGTTCCCGCCGGCACCGCAGCATTGAGCGGACGGGCCCGCCGGTCCCTCCCCCTGTGAGGGGCCGGCGGGCCCGGGCCTGTCGGGGCCCGGAGCGGGCCTGGGCGGGTCCGCTCAGACCTGGGCGGAGAAGACCGGGAGGTAGCCGCCCGAGTGGCCGGCGGCCTTGGGGTGGTAGCTCTCGTCGACGGGCAGGGTGGTGCTGTTCAGCCAGGTGGTGCTGGAACCGCAGATCTCGTGCTCGCGGAAGATCGAGCGGACGTCGCCGAAGGCGAAGCCCGCGTTGGCGGCGCGCTTGGCGAGGACCTCGTCGAGCACGTCGGCGGCGCTGTTGATGGCGGCCCGCTTGGTGTCGCCGATGCCGAGGATGCAGCTGCCGCCGACCTTGTACATGTGCGGGTAGCCGAGGACCACGACGCGGGCGTTCGGCGCCTTGGCGCGGATCGCCGAGTAGACCCTGTCCAGCTGGCCGGGCAGCGTGCTGTTGGCGTAGTTCTTCGCGGTGGCGACGGCGTTCAGGCAGGCGCTCTCGGAGTCCAGGACGCACGTCTGCATCGTGCTCGCGAAGCCCGCGTCGTTGCCGCCGATGCTGATGCTGACCAGCGTGGTGGTGGAACTCAGCGCGGAGATCTGACTGTTGAGCACGTCTCCGGTTCTGGCGCCGGAACAGGCGACGAACTTGAAGGACGTCGGCGCGTGCGCGTTCTTCCACAGGTAGGCGTAGGCGTTGGTGCTGCGCTTGCAGCTCCCGCTCTCGGCGGTGTAGCTGCCGGCGCCGACGCCGGAGGAGTACGAGTCGCCCAGTGCGACGTAGTTGACACCGGCGGCGTGGGCCGAACCGGCAGTGGCGAGGGTGGTGAGGGAGAGGAGGGCCGCGGTGACGGCGACGGACACGACTCGGGCAGGGCGGGGCATGGGACCTCCTGGTGGTGACCTGCGTCACGGAATTTGATACCAGGCGGTAGCTAGCGTGTGAAGTTGTCATGCCAAGTCAATTGACGAAAAGTCTGACAACGGCGCGATGAACGCGCCCCTTCTCACTACGGGCGACGGGGTGAGCGCCGGTGGTCACCGGATGGGGCGTCACCCGGACGGGTCGTCACCCGAACGGATCGCCACCCGGGCGGGGGGAGGCAGGAGGAGGGGGCGGGGCAAGACGGGGCGGGTCGGGGCAGAGCGGGGGCGGGGCAGGTCAGCCGGGCTCGCCGTCGTGGACGACGATCTCCAGCTCGAAGCCCTGGCGGTCGACCAGGTGGACCGCTTCCCCGGTGTCCACCCGGACGACCCAGCCGGCGGCGAGGGCGGCGTCCACCGCCGCCCGACCGCCGTGCACGGCGAGGTGGTTGAGGCCGGCCCGCAGACGCTGGTGACCGCCCGGCAGCAGCGCCGGCGACTGCTCGACCACCAGGTAGGCGTCACCGAGGCGCCAGCTGCGGCCGCTCGGCCAGTGCTGGAACGGCTCGCACCCGAGCGCGAGCAGCACCGGGCCCCACTGCTCCACGGCGACGGCCAGGTCGTCCGTCCACAGCTCGACGTGGTGGAACAGGCCCCGGGGGCCGACCGGGCCTGCCGGGCCGGCCGCGCTCACCGGTCGCCGGAGGGGTCGGCCGCGTGACCGGGCCGGCCCGCCGGGCGCGCGGGCCGGCCCGTCGGGTCGGCCTCGACGGCGGTCGGGGCCTCGGGGAAGACCTCGCAGCCGTCGGCCGGCAGTTCCTCGATCGTCTCGTTGGCCGCCTCGGGCACGCCGAGCCACCGGACGGCGGTCGTCACCGCCGCCCGGGCCTGGCGCAGTCCGGGCGCGCCCCAGCCGAGCAGCTCGACGGCGAGGCCCGGCGCCACCAGCAGCCGCCGGTAGTGCCGGCCCGACGCCGGGTCGGGCGCGCTCGGGCCGACCGCCCGCAGCGCGGCGGCCATCCGGACCCGGGCGCACTCGTTCCCGCCGTTGGCCGACCCCACCCGGTCGTAGAGGTAGCCGAGGTAGTACGCCGTGCCGATCATGGCCTGCGCCTCCTCGCCCGCCTCCCGGGCCAGCGCGGAGCCGGGATCGCCGGCGTCCTCCGGCTCCAGCGAGCCGCCGGGCAGCGAGACGATGCCGTCCTTGGGGTTGACCAGCGTCAGCACCCGGCCGTCGGGGGCGAACAGCCACCCCCAGGACTGCTTGACCACGAGCCCGGGAGGCACCCGCTCACCCGGTCGCCACGGCCACCCCGCGGTGGGACGCCGCCGCACCCGGCCGAGCAGCTCGGCGATCTCCGCGCTGTACTCGATCCGGCTCATGCGTCCCCCTTTCGGTGTCGGGCTCGCCGGACCGACGGTGCGCGGGGACGTTCGCGGTGCGCGGTTCGGGGCCGATCGGGCGGGAGCGGCGGCGTGGGGCACCGGCCGTTCCCACTGTTGATCTTCCCCGAAATCTTCCCCGAACAGGCGGTCGATGAACAGTCCCCAGCGCCGCTTGGTGGACACCGCGGCCCGAAGACCCCGGTCGGCCCCGGTCAGTCCAGGGGCCCACCCCCGTCCTCCGGGGCGGGCGGCGCGGGGAGCGCGAAGCCCGGCAGCGGGACGGCGGCCGGCGGGAACGGCAGGCCGCGGCCCACGTCGTCGGCCAGCTCGTCGAGCACCTCGCGGCCGGTCATCGGCCGCAGCCGCCCTCCGTGCAGCGCCCAGCCCCGCACCGACTGCCCGCCGGGCGCCGCCGGATCGCCGTGCAGCACCATCGCCCCGGCGCCGCCGGCGGCCAGCCCCGCCGCTAGCGTCATGCAGAACGCCTCCCCGTCGCGTCCGCCCGTGGCGCACCGGCCCCGCTCCACCAGGAGGTCGGCCGCCGAGGTCAGCTCCTCGCCGTGCTCGGGACCGTGGCAGCGCAGGGTCAGCAGGTGGAAGCCGTCGCCCGCGCCCGCGGCGACCGCCGACCACACCTCGATCGCGTGCCGCAGCGCCGCCACCAGCCGCCGCTCGCCC
This sequence comes from Kitasatospora sp. NPDC057500, assembly GCF_042802195.1. Lineage (NCBI taxonomy): Bacteria > Bacillati > Actinomycetota > Actinomycetes > Kitasatosporales > Streptomycetaceae > Kitasatospora > Kitasatospora sp. NPDC057500. The sequence continues at coordinate 32,747 of NZ_JBHVER010000075.1, forward strand.
GGCGGCCCCTCGCCGGCCGCCTCCAGCAGCGCCGCCGTCGCGATGGAGATCCGCACCCTGGCCCGGTGGTCGTCGGCCAGCTCCGGCAGCAGCACGGCCAGCCGCTGCCCGGCGTAGACGAACGGCTCCCCGCCCAGCTCGGGATCGGCCGCGTACGCCACCCGCGCCGCCGCGTCCCCGGGGTCGAACCCGAGCGCCGCGCAGTACTCCTCGTAGTCCGCCGGGTCCAGCGCCCGCAGGTGGACCTCGATGCCGTGCCCGCCCAGCGCCCGGAGCTGGACCGCCACCCGCCGCAGGTAGGTGCGGAACGACAGCCCGCCGAACAGCCCGTGCCGCGCGAGGTCGGCGAAGTCGGCGGCGCGGACCGCCACCGCGAGCGCCACCGGCTGCGGCGGCGGCGCCCCGCGCGGCCGGCCCCGCCG
>NZ_JBHVER010000076.1:0-32308 GCF_042802195.1 Kitasatospora sp. NPDC057500
GGGACGGCCCGCCGCCCGGGACCGTCCGGGGCTTCAGCCCTCCCGCACGAGGACCGTGCACAGCCGCTTGGTCGCCCGGGTGAGCGCGACGTAGAGGTCGCGCTCGCCGCCGGGGCGGGCGGCGGTGATGCCGTCGGGGTCGACGACCACGGCGGTGTCGAACTCCAGGCCCCGGGCCTCCGAGGCCGGCACCAGACGGGACAGCTCCGCCACCCCGGCCGCCGTCAGCGCGCCGACCGACGCGTCCGGGCAGACCACGCCGATCAGCTCGCCGGGGTGCGCGGCCGCCTGCTCGCGCAGCTCCGTGCGCAGGACGCCGACCAGCGCGCCGGGCGACGCCTCCAGGGTGCGCGGCCGCTCGCCGTGCCGGACGGAGCTCACCGCCGGCTGGTCCGGGGCGATCCTGGTCAGCAGCTCGCGGGTGGTGGCCAGGATCTCCTCGGTGGTGCGGTAGCTGACGGTCAGGGTGCGCAGGTCGTAGCGGCCGCCGAGGTGCGGGGCCAGCGCCTCGTGCCAGCCGCGCGCGGTGGTCGCCGGACCGGCCTGGGCGAAGTCGCCGACCAGCGTCATCGACCGGCCGGGGCAGCGCCGCAGGACCATCCGCCACTGCAACGCGGTGAACTCCTGCGCCTCGTCCACCACCACGTGCCCGAACGCCCGCTCCGGCGGGCCGTCCAGCAGGCCCGCCGCCTCGTCGAGCAGCGGCAGGTCGGCGTCGGTCCACGGCGCGTCCGGGGCGCGCAGCAGCAGCGCGCGCTCCTCGGCGGTGAACCCCGGCAGCTGCGCGGCCAGCGCCCCGGGGTCGCCCAGCAGGGCCTCCACCACCGCGACGGGCGTCAGATGCGGCCACAGCTCCTCGACGGCGTGCTCGACGTGGGCGTCGTCGAGGAGCTCGGCGCGCATCGCGTCGACGTCGAACCCGGGGCCCTCGTCGGCCGGGCCCGCCTCCAGGCCCAGATGGCGCAGGTCCGCCGCCGCGACCCGGTCGAGGTCGATGCCGGTCAGCTCGGCGACCTCGGCGTCGAGCCGCGCCAGCGTCTCGGCGGCGCCCCGGGCCAGCGCGGCGGTCACCGAGTCCACCAGCAGCTCCTTGAACAGCTGCCGGGCCCGGTGGTGGGGCAGCCCGCCGGCCCGGGCGGCGTCCCGGACCCGGGCGACCTCCGCCGCCTCCAGCCGGACGTCGTCCTTCCCGACGCGCACCTCCAGGCCGCCGTCCGGTGCCTGCCGCGCGCGCACCACGTCGGCCAGCGCCGCGGCGAGCGCGGCGTCGCCCTTGAGCCGGGCCACCCCCGGCCGTTCGACGGCCGCACCGGCCGCACCGGGCGCACCGACGGCCGCACCGAGCGCGCCGCCGCCGGCCAGTTCCGCGCAGGTCGCGAGCACGACGTCGTTCTCTCCCAGCGAGGGCAGCACCTGCGAGATGTAGTCCAGGAACCGGGCGTTCGGCCCCAGCACCAGGACACCCTGCTCGGCGGCCTTCGGGAAGGCGTAGAGCACATAGGCGGCGCGGTGCAGCGCGACCACCGTCTTGCCGGTCCCGGGGCCGCCCTGGACCACCGTGACCCCCCGGTGCGAGGAGCGGACGATCGCGTCCTGCTCCGTCTGCAGCGTGGCCACCGCGGTGCCCATCCGCCCGGTGCGCCGCTCCTGGAGGGCGGCGGCGAGCGGGCCGTCGCCGACCACGTCCTCGGCGGTGGGCTCCGAGCCGTCGAGCAGCTCGTCACTGACCCCGACGACGGCGCGCTCGGCCACGCGCAGGTGCCGGCGCCGCCGCAGGCCCATCGGGTGCACCGGCGTCGCCTCGTAGAACGCGCGCGCCGCGTCCGCCCGCCAGTCGACCAGGGCCGGCAGCTCCTCCTCGTCGCGCTGCAGGCCCAGCCGGCCGATCCGCAGCGCCGTGCCGTCCGCCAGGTCGATCCGCCCGAACACCAGGCCGCCCTCGGCGCCTTCGAGCCGCCGCACCTCCCGGGCGAGCCGTTCGGCCGCCGACTGCCGCTCGTACGCCTCGCGGGCGCCGTCCGCCCGGGTCGCGAGCGTCACGGCGAGCTGCGCCCGGGTGTCGGCGAGCCGGTCGTCGAACAGGGCGACGACGGCGGCCACCTCCGCCCGCTCCAGTTCGACCTGGCGTACCACGTTCTCCTCGGCCTGAGGCACAGGAAGCGCTCCCCTCTCGGTTTCGGCCTGCCACTATGCGAGGTCGCGCGGGGAAAGTAAATGTTGACCTGCCGCCCCGAGTTGTGTCCGCGCCCGGTCTCCTCCGCGCCCGGTGCCCGGCCGTCCCCGGTGCCCGGCCGGGAACGCGGCCGACCGGACGCCCGGCCGCGCGGCGGCGGCCCGGTGCCCGGTCGGCGGGAGTCGGGTGCGAGCGGGGTCAGGACTCCTTGACCACCACCGTCTTGGCGGGCTTGTCGTGCAGCGCCTGCTGGTACGGCTTGTCCCACAGCGGCCACAGCACGTTCAGCAGCGCGAACAGCGAGCCGATGCAGTAGACGGCGTTGGGCAGCGTGTACAGCGCCGCGCGGCCCACCAGCGAGCCCTCGGCGGGCTTGCCGCCGGTCCCGAGGTCGACGACCCGCAGCTTCATGACCTTCTTGCCGACCGTCTGGCCGCCCTGGGTCACCAGCAGCAGGGCCTCGTAGCCGAACGAGAGCAGGGCCGCGAGCACGTAGTAGAGGAACGAGGCGCCGACCACGGCGTAGAGCAGCACCGTGGGCACGATCAGCACACAGGTGTCGATCAACCGGGCCACCAGGCGCTCGCCGATCGGGGCGAGCGGCCGGCCGCCGGGCTGCGGGTGCCCGTGCGGCCAGGATCCCTCCGGCGGGCCGTAGGGCTGCTGCGGGGGAGTGCCGTAGCCGGGCTGCCCGAACGGCTGCTGCTCTCCGTAGGGATGCCCGTACGGGGCCTCCTGCTTGTACGGCTGCTGGGCGCCGCCGTAGGGGTTCTGCTGCTGCTGACCGTACGGGTCGGACCCCTCGTACGGGTTCTGGCCGTGCCCCGTGGGACCGTTGGTGCTCATGGTGGCTGGCTTCCCTGCCTCGGCGATGGTGGTACGCCTGTTCTACCGACCGCCGTCGGCCACGGGAAGACGGATCGGCGGTTCGTTACCGATCGGGGGCACGGCTGTCGCCGAGCCGCGGGGACCGGACTCCGTTATGTTCGGAAAAGCCGGATTCAGCCTTCGCCGCCCACCGCGGCGGCCCGACCAGGGAGACGGCCATGACCGGTGCACCAGAACCCATCAGCGAGGCCGGCCGGAGCACGTTGGAGCGGGAGCTCGCCGACCTGCGCATCGAACGCGACGCCGTCGCCGCCACCCTGCGCGGCGGCGAGGACGTCGGCGACCGGGCCGACCAGGCCGACGAGTTGCAGCGGGCCGACCAGCTCGACCGGCTGGACGACCGGATCACCGAGGTGGAGGGGCGGCTGCGCGAGGCGGCGGCCGCCGGGGCGCCGAAGACCGAGAGCGTCGGCGTCGGCAGCACCGTGACCCTGCGCTTCGCGGACGCCGACGAGATGACCGTGCGGATCGGCGAACTCGCCGAGGAGCTGGACCCGGAGCTGGTCACCGCCGACAGTCCGCTGGGCAAGGTACTGCTCGGGCGCCGGGCCGGGGAGACCGTCGAGTACGACGCGCCGGGCGGGCGGACCACCGCGCTCGTCCTGTCGATCGGCGACGGCGAGGCGACGTAGCCCCGGCAGCGGCCTCGGCGGCTCGGCGGCAGGGCCTCAGTCGGGGCGGCCGGGGACCCAGAGCGGTACCGGGGCGCCGGGCGCCATGTGGCGGGCCGCGTGGGCGTCCAGGACGGCCAGCGCCCGGTCCCGGTCGCCGCCGGTGAGGTCCGCCAGCGCGTCGGCGGCGGTGCGGGCGCAGGCGAGGACCAGGGCCAGCAGGTCCTGGCGGCGGCAGTGCTCCCGGACGTACGCCGCGCACCGTTCGGCGACGTACGCCGTGTGGGCCTCGCGCTCGCCCTCGGCGGCCGGGTCGCCCCCGGCGGTGGCCGCGCGGACCCCGTGCCAGAGCAGGACGAACGCGGCGGGCTCGGCCGGGTGGGCCGCGTCGGCGAGCCGCGCCCACTCGCGGGCCTCCGCCGACTCCCGGCCCAGCCGCTCCAGGGCGGCCGGGCCGTCCCCGTGGTGGCGCCGCAGCACCAGCTCCGCCGCCTCGCGCACCACCGCCCGTAGGACGGCCTCGGCGGGCACCCGAAGGCCGGGCGCCGCGGGGCTGGTGAAGGCCAGCCAGGCGTCGGCGAACGCGGCCGCCCGCAGCCGTCCCAGCCAGGGCGCGGACCCGGACGCGGGCGCCGACCGTTCCTCCACGGCGAGGCGGATCAGCCCCAGTCCGATGAGGTCCGGCGCGCCCGCGTCCGGTCCCAGCCCGATCAGTTTCGTCCTCACTGCGTGCCCCCCGGTCAGCGGTCGTCACTCGTGGAGGGTCATCCCACCACAGTGAGACGCGGACGAACGAGATCGTGGCGCCGATGAGACGTACGACACGCGGGGGGCGCCGGGGCCGCCGCCGGTCAGCCCTGGTCGGAGGCCTCGTCGGCTGCTTCCCGCGCCGTCCCGCGGAGCTCGAACGGCGAGGGCGCCGGGAAGTAGGCCCGCAGGAAGTCCGTGACGGCCTGCTCCTGCTCCTCGGGCGACAGCAGGTCGCGGGTGCCGTCCGCGAGGCAGAAGTAGTCCGCCCAGCGCTCGTCGTGGAGCTGGGCGAGCCGGGCGAGGTCCTCGGTGCTGTCGGTGACGAAGTAGCCGTCGTAGAGGTGGCCCTCGACGGTGCGGGCGGTGGCGTGGCCGTAGTGGATGGCCAGGGTCACCGGCGCGAGGTCGGCGGCGGAGCGGAACGGCGAGCGGACGGTGTCGTGCAGCTCGGCCGCGAACCGCTCGGCGCTCTCGGCCAGCACGCTGCGGCGCAGCGGGTGCGGCGAGTGCTTGAGGGTGCGCGGGTAGGTCTTCCCGACGGCGGCTGCCAGCGCGCCGCGGGTGTTCTTCTGGGCGGCGACGTACACCGAGTCGCCGGACTCGGCCCCGCCGGGCGGGATGATCCGGTTGTCGGGGAAGTACCGGGGCATGCCGTTGCCGAGGAAGAAGTCCTCGGGGACGAGCGGGCGGCCGAGGAAGACGTCGTCGTTGAGGTAGAGGAAGTGCTCGGCGAGGTCCGGGACGAGGTGCAGCCGGGTCTCGATGGCGTGCGAGTTGAACACCGGGCCCGCGTCGGTGCCGGCGAACAGCTCGCGGTGCGGGACGACGGTCAGGCCCGGGTGGGCGGTGTCCAGCCAGTGCGGCGTCTGGTCGTCGGTGACCAGGTGGATCCGGCGGATCCAGGGCGCGTTGGCGGCGAGGGCGCGCAGGCAGTAGCGCAGCTCGTCGCGGTTGCGGAAGCGCTGGTCGGCGTCGCCCGCGATGCCGCTCTCGGCGACGCCGTCCTCCTCCGCGATCGGGGCGGCGGTGTGCGCGAGCCGGGCGCGGGCGGCGGCCCGGCGCTCCTGCCAGGCGGGGTCGGAGTCGTCGACCCAGGTGATCACGGCGTCGATCGGGAAGTCGACCTGCTCGGGCAGCGAGGCGGCGAAGACGTCCAGCAGCGGGTAGGGCCGGCCGCCGATCGTCGTGGTGGCGTTGGCCTCCAGCGAGGGCACCCACCAGCCGAACGGTGTCTCGTCGATCGAGGCGATGGCGCCCTCGGAGGGGGCGGCGGAGTCCCAGAACTCCAGGTCGCAGCCGGTCTCGGGGCCGTACAGCAGGGTGCCGATCACCGCCGGGCGGTAGATCCGCACGCCCTTGACCCGGTCGGCGGGCCAGACCGGTCCGGCCTGCTCCGGGGGCGTCGTGTCGCGCTGGTCCGGTCGGCCGTCCTGTCCGGCGTCGTGCTCCTCGTCGTGCCCGCCGTCGTGCCCGCCGTCCTGCTCGTCGTGGTGCGAGTCCTCCGGCGAGCCCTCCTGCGAGTCCTCCGGCGCGTCCGGTGCTTCGTACTCCAGCAGGGCGACCGCGCCGGGCAGCTGCTCCGCGAGCACGGTGGTGAGGGTGCGGCCGTGCTCCAGGAGGTCGGCGTAGACGGCCTGGCCGGCGAACGCGGCGGCCAGTGCCTCCAGCACGGCCGGCCGGTCGCCGGGGCGGATCGCCAGCCGGTGGCGGGGGTGCCGGTCGGGCACGATGCCGTGGGGGAGTCCCGCCGCCCGCAGGGCCTCGCTCACCTCGGCCAGGTTGCCGTCCCGGCGGTCGGCGGGGAGCAGCGTCCGGCGTTCCTCGGCCAGGTGCTCGCGGTGGCGCACGACGCCCGGGAGGGTGCCGAGCAGCTCCTCCTCCCGTGCGGACCGCTCCCCGCCGAGCCGCTCGTACGGCGACCGCGGGTCCTCCGGCGAGACGTCCTCGTGCCGGGCCTCCTCCTGGCCGGCGTCCTCGTACGCGGCCTCGGGAACCTCCTCGTGCGCAGCCTCGGGCGCGACCTCCTGGGGCGCGACCTCCTCCGGTGCGGCGGCGGCCGGGTCGCCGGGCGTGCCGTCGGCGGGCCGGTTGCGGCGGGCCAGCGCGGTCAGCGGCCGTATTCTGGCCGCGAGATTGGCCGGACGGATCGGCAAAGGAAACTCCAGGGGCTCTTGGTTCAGGTGTCGGGTGTTTCACGTCCCCCGAAAGCTGCCGGCCTCTGCGCCGCTCCTCCGGCTCTCTTCCTCGTCGCTGCCTGACCCGCGTGCACCCGACGGGGGCGCAGGTGGGACGGGTTTCCGGTCCGCACGAGATCGTATGCGACCAAGAGAATTCTGTGTTGAGCAATGGTAACAATCGGATGTCTGTTTGGCGCTGCGGGGCGATCACCGACGGGTTCCGTCCGTGGTGAATGGTGTGCGGTCCGACTGGCAGGGCGTCATCAATTCGCCGATTCACCGGATTTGTCACGTATTTACGGGCCGGTGACCCTTTGCCATCTCCTTGGCATGGCCAGGTCATCACTTCGAAGGCACCCTCGCTGTACCTGCATATGCAGAGCATCGACATATGACGAGAGTTGGCCTATGTTGTTCGCCAGGCGGGCGGCCGGCTCCGGTGAACGGACGAGCCGTGGGGGTGTGGGCGCCCGCCGCACAGGCGCGGTCCGGCGTGCGGCCGGACCCTCGATCTCCCGTGGGAGGACCCCAGTGCACCAACGTCTCCGTTCACCCAAGCCCCTCGGCATGGCGATCGCCGCCGTCCTGGGCCTCGGCCTGGGCGTGCCGCCCGCCGTCGCCGCGCCGGCCGCCGACGCCGACCCCGTCCCCGGGCTGGTCGCCGGGGCGGACACCGGCGCCCCGCAGCTGGTCACCGGGCTGGCCGAGCGGGCCTCCGGCGCCACTCCGGCCGACGCGGCGCTCGCCCACCTGGCCGCGCACCAGGACCGCTACCGGGTCGACCCCGCGCAACTCGTCGAGACCGGGACCGAGCGGGCCGCCGACGGCCGCCGCACCGTCAGGTTCGCCCAGCGGTACGGCGGCATCCCGGTCTTCGGTGCCGCCTACCTGGTCCACCTGGTCGGCGAGGGCGACGGGCAGCGCGTCGAGTCGGTGGGCGGCAAGTACTTCACCGGCCTCACCGCCCCGACCACGCAGAGCGTCCCGGACGAGGTGCTGCGCCGGCTCGCGCTCGGCGCGGTCGAGGAGCCGGCCGCCCGGGAGGGCGCCACGGCCGATGACCACGGCCTGGTGGTGCTGCCCGGCGGCACCGGCCGGCTGGCCCGGCACTTCACCGTGCGGGGCGCCGACCCGGCCGCCCGGGGGGCGAAGGCGCGCGAGGTGTTCGTGGACGCGACCACCGGCGGGATCGCCCTCGCGCACGACGCGCGGGCCCCCTACCGGGCCGCCGGCGAGGCCGCCGGGGCTGCCGCCGTCGCCCTCGAACCCGCCACGGGCACCGCGCCGGACGTCCACGGCAACCCCGTGCCGGTGAACCTCGGCCGCCTCCCGGACGGCACCTACCAGCTCACCGACCTCACCCGCCCCGCCGTCATCACCACCTACGACGCGGCGGGACGCGAGTACCTGGAGGTCAAGGGCGGGCCGCCCACCGGCATCCCGCCGGTGGCCTCGGCCACGCCCGACCTCCCCGCCTCGGCCGCCGCCACCGGCGCCGCCAACGCGCACGTCAACGCCGGCATCGTGTACGACTTCTACCGCGACCGGCTCGGTCGCCAGGGCATCGACGGCAAGAACGGCCCGATCGCCGCGGTGGTCAACGTCACCAGCTTCGGCGAGTCGATGCGGAACGCCGCCTGGGACGGCCGCAAGATGATCTACGGCAGCGGGGGCGACAAGGAGTTCCCGTTCGCCGTGGCGCTCGACGTGGCCGGCCACGAGATGACCCACGGCGTCGTCGAGCACACGGCCGGGCTCGTCCTGGCGGGGCAGTCCGGCGCCCTGGACGAGGCCGTCTCCGACTACTTCGGCAACGCGATCGAGGTGACCGCCCGCGGCCTGTCCATGGACGACCCGCGCGCCGCCCTGCTGGGCGAGAGCCTCTGCCGCACCGGCACCCCCGAGGCCTGCGCCGACCGCCGACTGGACGACCGCCGCACCACGGTCGACGACTACGTCGGCGTGGCGGCGGACATCGACAGCAGCGGCGTGCACCTGAACTCCACCATCATCGGCGGCGCGCTGTGGGACATCCGCCGCGGCCTCGACCCGCTGACCGCCGACCGGCTGGTCTACCGGGCGCTCAGCGAGTACCTCACCCCGCTCGACGGTTTCGTCGACGCCCGCAATGCCGTGCTCGCCGCCGGCCGTGCGATGGGCCTCAGCCGGGCCCAACTGCGCACCGTGGCCGGCGCGTTCGACGCGCACGGGATCAAGCAGGGCTGGCAGCGCCGGCTCGGCGTGGACAGCCGGGTCGTGCTGGGGGACATCCCCAGCGGGCTCGTCGCCCCGGACGTCGCCGACGGCCGCTGGGTCGCGGGCACCTCGGGCCACGGCTTCGGCGGCGTCCTCGGCGTGCTCACCGGCACCGTCGGCGGCCGGGCCGAACCCGTCGCGCTCAGCCCGCAGGACGGCCGCTCGCACGGCTGGCCCGCCACCGACGGCACCACCGCCGCCTGGGTCGCCATGGGGGCGGACGCGAACGGCGCCTGGGGCTGGGAGGTGCTGGCCCGCCCGGTCGACGGCGGCCCGCTGCGGAGCCTTCGGCGCGCTCCGGACCAGGTCCTCTCGGACGTCCGGGTCTCCGGCGGGAACGTCGCCTTCCGGGTGTACGACTTCGCCACCCGGCGCACCCGGCCCGCGCTGTCGCTGAACGGCGCCCCCGTGGTGGAGGTCCCGCTGCCCGACGGCCACGACGTGGCCGACCTCACCCTCCAGGGCGACCTGCTCGGCTGGACCGAGACCTGGACCTCCGGCGAGCGGACCGTGCACGCACCGACCGTCTACTCGATCGCCACGGGCAAGGTCGTCGCCCGGTACGTGCTGGACGGCCCCGCCGCCGCCAGGGCCGGCCAGACCCGGCTGGCCGGCGACCGGCTGCTCTGGGTGGAGCGGCCCGAGGACGGCGGCACGGGCAGCTCGATCCGCTCGGGCGCCGTGGACGGGTCCGGAGTGACCGACCTGCTGACCGGCTCCGCCGCCGACCGGCGCGACATCGTCGGCCTCACCGTCTCGGACCGGGCGGTGACCTTCGGCCACCGGTTCCCCTGGCCGGGCGGCGCCGTCCGGAACGCCGAGCTGCCGAAGCTCTGGCAGCTGCCGCTCACCGGCGGCACCCCGCAGCGGGTCTCCTGCAACCGCGGCGGCCAGTACGCGCCGGCCGCCGACCGCGGCACCCGGGTGCTCTGGCTGGACGCCACGGCGGGCCGCACCGACCTGGTCGCGCGCGAACGCGCGGCCGGCACCTGCTGACCGGAGGGCGGCTGCCCCGGGGTCCGCATCCAGGGCGCCCGACCCCGCGCCCGGACCCCGTCCGCCCTCGGTCGCCCGCCCGGCCGCTGCCTGCCCGCAGCGCCCGGGCGGGCCTTCGGCATCCCCCCACCACCGGAAGCAGGACGCGAGGGCGTGCCATGTGTCCTCCTTCGTCCCGTCGCGCGGGAGCGGCGCCCTTTCCAGGGAGCGGCGCGGTGCGCTATGCCTGTGGTAACCGAACAGGGAGGAACCCTGATGGCCACCGCCGGGAACCCCCGCACACCGGGCACGCCCACTCGGATGACCCGTTTCGACGAGATCTACGACCGGCCGGACCCGCGGCCGTACTTCGGGGTGCTGGGGGCGCTGGAGTACCGGACGCCCCACCACGCCCAGGAGGTGTTCCGCGGCCTCCTGGGGCCGGCCGGCCTCTCCGGGGCCGGGGGACCGGCCGGTGGGCCGCGGGCCACGGTCCTGGACGTCTGCTGCTCGTACGGCATCAACGCGGCCCTGCTCAACCACTCGGTCACGCTGGAGGACCTGCGCGAGCGCTACACTTCGCCGCAGGTGGCCCGGCTGACGACCGCCGAGCTGATCGAGTCGGACCGCGCGTACTACGCGGCGCGCCGCCGACCGGACGCGGTGCCCGTCGTCGGCCTCGACATCTCCGCTCCGGCCATCGCCTACGGGCGTGCGGTCGGCCTGCTCGACGAGGGGTTCGTCGAGAACCTGGAGACCGCCACGCCCAGCCCGGAGCTGTACCGGGCCACTCGCGGCACCCGGCTGATCACCCTGACCGGCGGGGCGAGCTTCCTGTCCGCCCGCACCTTCCGCCCCCTGCTGGAGGACATGGCGCAGCCGTCCTGGGTGGCCGCCTTCGTGCTGCGCACGGGCTCCTACCGGCCCATCGCCGACGGACTGGTCCCGCTGGGCCTGGTCACCGAGAAGGACACCTCCCGCACCTACCCGCAGCGGCGCTTCACCGACCCCGCGGAGCGGGACTACGCCATCGCCGCGGTGTCCGCGGCGGGCGACGACCCGCTCGGCAAGGAGACCGACGGCCACTTCCACACGGCCCTGCACCTGACGCGGCCCGCCGCCGAGGCCACCGCCCGTCCGCTGCGCACCCTGCTGCCGGGCGGCTGAGGCGGATCGCCGGTCCGGGGACCGGGCACCCGCCCGGGCGTCCGGGGACCGCAGGCACCGGTAGGCGGCGGTCATGGACGGTCCGGGGCTGTCGAGCCGGGAGCGGCGCATCCTGGCGGAGACCGAGGACGGCCTCCGGGCGGACCGGCGGCTGCGGACGATGCGGCTCGTGCTGCCGGGCGGGGCGGGCCGCCCGCTGGACGCGGCCGCACAGTTGCCGCCCACTTCGCGGAAGGTGAACCGGGGCGAACCGGCATCAATCGCCCCGTAGTGGGTACCAACACCAACGGAGCGGTCGTGGCGTACCACCGTCGGCCGTTCCGGCGCCCGTCGGGCGCCACCTGGACCGTCGCTTGAAGAAGCCGGACAGAGGTCTTCGGGAAAGAGGAGCCCCGGTACGCGCGGGCGCTTGCGCCCTACGTTCCTCGCGGCCCAGGCGTTCCCGCTCCCTGGAGAACCGCCGTGTCCGCACCGACACTCCGAACCGGCCACCGTGCCGAACCCCCGCCGGCCCCGTCGACCGCGCCCTCCGGACCCCCGGACGGGCTGCCGCCGGACCTGCCCCCGCGCCCCACCGAGGCGCAGCTGCGGGTCATGGGCAAGACCGAGGCCCGCGAGCTCAGCGACGCGCTCTTCGAGCGGCTCGCCGGGCTGCCCCGCGAGTCGCACGCCTACAGCTACGTGCGCGGGACCATCATCGAACTCAACATGCCGCTGGTGCGCTTCATCGCCGGCCGCTTCCGCCACCGCCCGGAGGACATGGACGACATCCTCCAGGTCGGCACCGTGGGGCTGATCAAGGCGGTCGACGGCTACGACCCGGCCCGCGGCGTCGAGTTCCTGACCTACGCCATCCCCACCATCGCCGGCGAGATCAAGCGGTTCTTCCGCGACACCTCCTGGCCCGTCCGCGTCCCGCGCCGGATGCAGGAGTTCTACCTGAGCGTCGCCCGCGGCTCGGACCGGCTGGAACAGCGGCTCGGCCGCCTCCCGCGCCCCGAGGAGATCGCCGAGGACCTGCACCTCACCGTCGACGAGGTCGTCGAGGGGCTCGTCGCCGGCCGGGTCTACCGGCCCAACTCGCTGGACGCGCTGCGCGACCAGGACACCGATGAGTCCGGCAGCGCGCTGCTGGACCGGCTCGGCTCCTGCGACCCCGGCATCGAGCTGGCGGAGTTCCGCACCGCCGTCCGCCCCCTGCTCGGGCAGTTGCCGCGCCGCGAGCAGGTGGTGCTCAAACTGCGCTTCTGGGAGGACCGGACGCAGTCCGAGATCGCCGAGCGGATCGGCGTCTCGCAGATGCACGTCTCACGACTGCTCTCCGCCACCCTCGCCCACCTGCGCGAGCAGTTGGAGGACCGCCAGGCGGACGCCCGGCCGACCGCTCCGACCGGACCCGGTTGACAACTCGCCTCCCTCCGGGCGTTTCCGGCCCTCCGCAGCGGTTAACCGCGCTGCGGGGGGCCGTCGGCACGAAGGAGGAGGAGCGCCGGTCACCGAAGGCTTCCGACCACATCCCGCTGGTGGCCGCGGCTCCTCTTCGCCGCCACCCTTGATCGTCGCCGCCGCTGCGACCCCCGGCACCGCGCACCACGAGGAGCACCCGCCATGACCCACCGCCGGCCCCGCCCTCCCGACGGCACCGCGACCGCGCCGGACGCGCCCGCCGGACTCACCGTCCGCGCCAGGCCGTGGGCCCACGGCAGCGTCCTCGCGCTGCACGGCGAACTCGACCTGGACTCCGTCGTCGTGCTGCGCCACGCCCTCGACCGCGTGCTCGCCCTCCCCGGCACGGTCGTCGTGATCGACTGCGGCGACCTGGTGTTCTGCGACTCCACCGGCGTCGGCGTGCTGCTGGAGGCCACCGCCCGCGCGGCCGGCTTCGGCAGCCGCATCGAACTCGCCCGCCCCCGCCCCCTGGTCCGCCGGGTACTCGAACTCACCGGCGCCACCGAAGCGTTCGCCGTCCACGAGGCGGTACCGCCGTAGCCCTCACTCCCCGGGAGGAACCCCATGACCGCCGGCCCGGCTGCGCTCTTCGACGTCGACGGAACGCTGCTCGACACCACCTATCTGCACACCCTCGCCTGGTGGGAGGCGCTGCGCCAGTACGAGCGCGCCGTCCCCGCCGCCCGGGTGCACCGCGCCGTCGGCATGGGCGCCGACCGGCTGCTCGACCACCTGTTGGGGGAGGACCGCGACCGAGCCGACGACGAGGCCGTCACGGCCGCCCACGACGCCCTCTACGCCCGCTACTGGCCGGTCGTGCGGCCACTGCCCGACGCCGCCGAACTGCTGCGCTCCTGCGCCCGCCGGGGCTGGCGGGTGGTGCTGGCCAGCTCAGCCTCGGAGCGCGAACTGACCGCGCTGCGCGCCGTGCTGGACGCCGACGAGGTGATCGAGGCGGTCACCGCCGCCGACGACGTCGCCGCCACCAAACCCGAGCCGGACCTCGTCCGGGCCGCCCTCGACCGTGCCGACAGCACCCCCGAACTGGCGGTGTTCGTCGGGGACACGCTCTGGGACGTCACCGCGGCCGGACGCGCCGGAGTGCCGTGCGTGGCCGTCGAGAGCGGCGGGCACTCCGCCCAAGACCTCCTCGGCGCCGGCGCCGCCGAGGTCCACGCCGATACCGGGGAACTGCTGGCCGCCCTGGACACCAGCCTCCTCGCCCGGCCGCCGGTACCGGGCTGAGCAGGCCGCCGCTGCCCACCCGAACGGCCGCCCGAACGGCCGCCTGACCGGCACCCCGTCCGTTCGACCCGGCCGCACCCCGGAACGCGATGCCGGAGGCACGGACGGCTCCGCCCGTCCGGCGGTTCCGGGGTGCGCGCCCGGTGTCCGGGTGCCGGTCGGGGGCACGGGGCAGGCGCGCGGCGGAACCGCCCATCCGGGGAGACCGTCATGAGCTCGCCTTCCTCGCACCGCTCCTCGACCGGCCCGGCCCCTGGGCCTCCGTCCACCTCGACACCTCGGAGGCGGGCGGGTGGCGGGGGTGTTCGGGGTCTGGGCTTCCCCGGAGGGTGCCTGCACCGCGTTCGGCGTGGACAGCATCCGCCACGCCTGGTCGACCACGGCCTCCTCCCGGTCCTGCGCGTACCGGAGGCGGGCACGTGGTGCCATGCTGCTGGCTGCCTCCGGCGCCTTGGCAGACGACCTTTCCGCGCCACAGGTCGGCCGGCGCCGTTGCGGCCGTCGGGCGGGCCGGGCATCCGCAGGTTCGACGGGCCGGATCCGGGGAACCCGCCCGGCCGGAGCCCGAATGGCGACCCGGAGGAGGCGGACGGCATGGACCCGAGGACACACATGGCCCGGGACACTGGCCGACACGGGTCGGCGACGGCACTGCGGAGGCTCGGACTCACCCTGCGCGAGCGGGTGTGGACGGCCACCGGCGGGCCGGTGCCACTCGGTCTGCCGGCCGTCGGCCCGGCCGTCTCGACGGGGCCCGCGCTGCCGGTGCTGACCGTCGGGTGGTTGCCGCTCCTCGGCTGCGCCGCGACGCTGCTGCGCCGTCCGGCCGACGGCGGTCCGCCACGGACCGGGCCCGGCACCGGGAGCGCGCGATGAGGCCGGCACCGGCGACGCGCGGCCCCCTCTCCGAAGCCGTCCTCGCCCTGGTGACCGCCGGCCCGCCCGGCGCCGACGGCGCGGGCCGCAGGCCGGGCGGCGACCGCTGGGAGGACGCGGTCCGCGACAGTGACCCGTGGGGCGAGGACCACCAGCTCGCCCTCCACCTCTGCTACGAACTGCACGACCGCGGCCTGCCCGGCGTCCACCCCGGATGGGAGTGGGACCCCGGGCTGCTGGCCCTCCGCCGCACGCTGGAACGCCCGTTCCTCGCCGCCGTCCGGGCCGCGACCCGGCCCGTGCCACCGCTCGCCGAGACCGTCGACCGCCTGCTGACCGCCACCGGCGACAGCGGCCCGTCGGCCTACCTGGAGACGGAGGGCGAACGCTGGCAGGCCCGCGAGTACCTGGTCCACCGCTCCGTCTACCACCTCAAGGAGGCCGACCCGCAGCTGTGGCTGCTGCCCAGGATCCACGGCCCGGCCCAGGCGGTGCTGATGACCGTCACCTTCGACGAGTACGGTGCCGGACGCCCCGAGAACGCCCACGCGCTGCTGTTCGCCCGGATGATGGCCGACCTCGGTCTGGAACCGGCGTACGGGCACTACCTCGACGCGGTGCCCGCGCCCGCGCTCGCCGTCGTCAACCTGATGACGTTGTTCGGGCTGCACCGGGCCCTGCGCGGCGCGGCCGTCGGCCAGTTCGCGGCCATCGAGATCAGCTCCCCGCCCGGCGCCGCCCGGCTGGCCGCCGCCCTGGAGCGCCTGGGCGCGGGACCGGACGGAACCCTGTTCTACCGGGAGCACGTCGAGGCCGACGCGGTGCACGAGCAGCTGGTGCGGCGCGGGGTGATCGACGAACTCGCGGCCGCCGAGCCGGGACTGGCCGAGGACATCGCGTTCGGCCTGGCGGCGGCGGGGACGGTGGACGACCGGTTCGGCGCCCATGTACTGGACCACTGGCGGGCCGGCCGCAGCTCGCTGCGCTCACCCCTGCCCGATGGTCCCCGCTGAACGGCGTGCGGCGGGGCCGCCGTGTCGACGGTGGCTGGTGTCGCAGAACGGGCGGTGCCGACTGCGCCGGCAGGCGCAGAGCGCCACCACGGGACGCTCGCAGAGCCGCACCGTGCCGTCCGGGCCGGTCACCTCGACCGGGCCCTCCACGAGGATCGGCCCTTCGGCCAGGACCGTCACCCGTACCGCAGGACGGCTGCTGCTCCCCGGGTCACTGTCACCGGACACCGCGCACCACCACCAGTTCCTCCTCGCGCACGCCCACCGCGATCAGGCCCAGCCGTTCGAACAGCCCGGCCCGCTCGGTCATCACCGGCCCGAATGCCTGCCGGCGGCGGGCCACCACGCTCGCCCCCAGCCCGGCGCGGCGCAGTGCGGCCAACGTCTGGGGGACGCCCGCCAGCGAGGACTGCACCAGCAGCAGCACACCGCGGGCGGTGAGCAGCCGCGGCACCTCCCGGCAGATCCGGTCCAGGACCAGCCGCCCGTCCGGCCCGGCGTCCCAGGCGAGTGCGGCCCCTGTCGGCCGCCCGGGCGCCTCGGCAGCCTCGGCGGGCTCGACGGGGACGTACGGCGGATTGGCGACCACCAGGTCGAAGCGCCGCCCCCGCACGGGGCCGGTCAGATCGCCCCGGCACAGCTCGACACGGGTGCGGTGCAGCCGGGTGTTCACCCAGGCCGCGAGCACGGCGCGGGCCGAGAGGTCCACCGCCGTCACCCGCGCCCCGCTGCGCGCGGCGGCCAGCGCCACCACCCCCGTCCCGGTCCCGAGGTCCAGCACCCGGCTGGCCCCGTCGAGGCGCTCCCGGTGCAGGCAGGAGACGAGGAGATCGGTGTCGCCCTGGGGCCGGTAGACCCCGGGTGGTCTGATCAGCAGCATGCCCAGCGGCTGCCCCGCCTGGGCCTGCCCACACCCCGACGACCCGGCTGGGATGATCTGGGCCATGGCGAACGATCCCCTGGTGGTGAGGGCCCGAGGCCTGTGGCGGGAACTGGCGTCGGCGCCGGTCGCGTTCGGGGCGGAGGGCGACGTCAGCGTGGTGGCCGCTCCGGCGTCGAGGCTCGGCCCGCCCGGCTGGGTGGGCGTCGTGGTCCTCGGCGGGGCAGCCGTCGTGACGGCGCCGACCGAGGAGGCCGCCGCCCGGGTCCGCGAGGCGCTGGCGGGGCTGGCCGCCGGCGAACTGGCCGATCCCGCGGTGCTCACGAGCATGCTCCCGATCGGCCGGGTGCTCGGGCCCGCCGCGCTCGCCTACGTCTCGGAGGCCGCCTTTCGCCCGGCGGACCCCGGGGGCCTGTCCGTCGAGCAACTGCCGGCCGGGCACCCGGAGCTGACCGCCCTCGAACGGTCCGCCGGGGCGGCCGACGCCGACGAGGCGGGCCTCGACGAGATCACCTCGCCCGCGTTCGCCGTCCGTCTGGACGGCCGGATCGCCGCCGCAGCCGGCTACCGCCGCTGGCCGGCGCGCACGGCCCATCTGGCGGTGCTGACCGCGCCCGGCCGACGGGGCCGGGGCCTCGCCCGGGTGGCCGGGTCGGAGGCGGTGCGGCACGCGCTGGCGCAGGACCTGTTGCCGCAGTGGCGGGCCCGGGTCCCGGCATCGCGGAGGGTGGCGAACGCGCTCGGGTTCACCGACCTCGGCACCCAGCTCAGCGCCGAGCCTGCCTGACCCGCCTGACCCGCCTGACCAGCCGTACGGCCGCCCCGGCGTAGTGTCCGCGTCCCTCAACGCAGCATGGACCGGTCCAGCTCCCGGACCTTCCCGCGAAGTTCCTCCCAGCCCCGGTCGACTTCGAGAACGGCCGGGTCGGTCCGGCGCTCGTCCGCCTCCACGGGCCCGGTGCCGGACGGGCGGCCGAGTTCCTGTCCGGTGATCCTCAAGGCGTGGCGGCCTCAGGCCGCGCGCTCATCCCGCGTTCGGCAGGCGGATCTCCAGGTGTCCGGAGAGGGCCCGGGCCTGGAGGACGGGCTGGGGTGCGGTGGCCGGGCCGCGGGCGACCTCGCCGTCGCGCAGGCGGAACTCGCTTCCGTGCCACGGGCAGCGCAGGCAGCCGTCGACCACGGTGCCCTCGGCCAGGGGGCCGGACAGGTGGGCGCAGCGTTCGGCGAGGACGTGCCACTGGTCCTCCTCGTCGTGGACCACGACCACCGCCAGCCCGTCGACCGTCCGCCGTACCGGCTCGCCCGGCGGGAAGTCCTCGACTGGCCCCACCCCGATCCACTCCGGGGGCGCCAGCCGGTGCACGGCGGCGGCCCGGTTGGGGCCCGCGGCCTGCCGGTAGGACAGCTGGCCGCCGAGCACGCCGCCGAGCGAGACGGCGGTCAGCCCGGCCAGGCCGAGCAGCCGGCCCCGCAGCGGCCGGTGCCGGCAGCGGGCCAGCAGCGAGGCGGCGAACAGCAGCAGACCGGTGTTGTTGGCGGCGGCGTGCACCAGGCCGGTGCGCCGCCGGGGCGGGTCCAGGCAGGCCCAGTCCGCCCAGCCCGCCACGGCGGCGGGCCCCGCCGTCGCCAGGCCGGCGGCGATCAGGACGCCCGCCGCCCGGCGGTTGCCGGGCAGGCTGTCCAGCAGCTCCGCCGAGACCCAGCAGCCGATCGGCAGCTGGACCAGCGCGGGGTGCAACGGGTGGCCGAGCCAGACGCCGTGCAGCAGGTCGCGGGAACGGCCGAGCGGCAGGCCGTTCAGCGCGTCGGCGAGCGGTGCGGCGGCCCGGTCGAGGAAGCGCCACTCGGCCGGCGCGTCCAGGGCGGCGCGCAGCCGCCGCGACCACGGCCGGCTCTGCGGGAGGTCATGAGTGGAAGTGTCCATACCGGGCGGCTAGCCGACGGGCGCACGGCCAAACCCGTGATCCGCCGCCCGCCCCGACGCAGCGGCGCGGGCGTCGCGGACGCCGCCAGGTCCCTGGTCGAGGGCCCGCTGGGGCCGGGCGTCCTGCTCGTCCGCTGACGGGTGCCTCGGACGGACGTGCCTCAGGGCGTGCGCCGATCGGCGCACGCCCCCGTCGCGTGTCAGCGGGCGGCCGCCGCCATGGTCTCGCGCACCGTGACCAGGCACGGATCGCAGTAGCGGTCCGGCACCCCGTCGGGCCCGTCCAGGCCGTTCGGGACCACGCGCCGGGACAGCTCCAGCAGCTGCCCGCAGAGCGCCGTCGACGCGTCGTCCTTCGACACCACGTGCCACACCAGACCCGACGGCTCCACCGCCGGATCGGTCTCGGCCCACATCTCGTACACGACTGCCTCCCGGAGCAGGGGATCGGGCTTCCCATGCAATCCCGGGCGGCGCCGGTCGGCCACCGGGTGGCACCCACTGGGACGGTTCTCCGCCGACCGGGGCGGTTACCGGCGCCCGACCAGGGCAAGCGCGCGGTCGAGACCGGGAAGGACCCGGCCGCACGCACCACGGAGGCACCGGATGAGCATGGTCAAGCAGTCGGTCGACGTCGATGTGCCGCTGCACGCCGCGTACGACCAGTGGACGCTGTTCGAGGAGTTCCCGCGGTTCATGGAGGGGGTCGACGCGGTGACCCAGCTGGACGACCGCCACAACCACTGGCGGACCAGCGTCGGTGGTGTCAGCCGCGAGTTCGACACCGAGATCGTCGACCAGCTGCCGGACGAGCGGATCGCCTGGCGCACCGTCGACGGCGAGGTGGACCAGAAGGGCGTCGTCAGCTTCCAGCGCATCGACGACGCGCACACCCGGGTCAGCCTGGCCATCGACTTCCGGCCCGAGGGGATGGCCGAGAAGGCCGGTGACGCCCTGGGCATGGTCGACCGGCGGGTCAAGGGCGACCTGCGGCGGTTCAAGGACTTCATCGAGGAACGGGGCAGGGCGGAAGGAGGCTGGCGCGGCCGCATCACCCCGGGCTGAGCCCGGCGCGCGGCAGGCACGGCGGCGGCCCCGGACCCCTGAACGGGGCCGGGGCCGTCATCACGGCCGCGGGCGGCGATTCAGCCGGTGCCGGGGACGTCGCCCTCGGCGTCCTGCGGGCCCGTGGCGCCCTCGACCTCCTCAGGGGTCTCGACACCGGGCCACTCGGTGCGGTCCTCGAAGCCGGTGCGGTCCTCGAAGCCGCCCCGTCCGCCGTCGTCCTCCGTGTCGTCCCGCCTGATCCGCACCGACTCCTCCTCGGCCGACAGCCCGGCCGTGTCGTCCGGCGCGGCGGCGCGCAGATCGCTGTGCGGGTCGGTCAGGTCGAGCCGTCCGGCGGCGGGTTCCGGGGGACCGACGGCCTCGTCCGCCTCCGGCTCCTCCTGCGCGAGCCGCGCGTCCAGCGACTCGCCGACCGCCTGTTCGGCCCCGGTGGTGCCGAACGACTCGGCGGCCACCGGCGCGTCCACCGGGACCGCCTGGACCTGGGGGTCGCCCGACCACTGCTGCGACGGTGAGCCGTCCTGGAGGTCCGGCACGCCCTCGTCCTCCGGCGCGGCGCCGGGATCGTGACTGCGCGGCCCGGTCCGCGCCTCCCACACCGGGAGCGCGCCGCCGCCCTCGTAGCCCGGTCCGTCCCGGGGCGGCGGGTCGACCTCCAGCGGCGCCCGGTGCCCCGGGCGGGCGTAGTCCTCGCCGGGAGCGACGCCCGGCACCGGGCCCTCGGCGATCTCCGGCTGCTGCTCGTCGCTGCCGGCCACGTTCGGCGTGCCGCCCTTGCCGATCGGCGCGGGCCGGCGTTGCGGGCCCGCCGCCTCCCCGGCGGCCTCCCCGGGCCGGTGCGCGCCGGCGGTGTCGGCCGGACCGGTCGCGCCGCCCATGTCGTGCAGCGGCCGTTCCCGTGGTGACTCGGTCATGGTGTCCTCCCGGTCTCGAACTCCCCAGTCCTCGAACTCCCCAGTCCTCGGACTCCGGCGGTCGCGGTCGCGGGCCGGCGCCGACGCCGATGCCGGCCAACCGCGCGCCTACCCGGCCCCGTCCGTCCGTACCGGGCCGAATGCCGACGCGCCCGCCGGGTAGGCGCCGGACGTGGAGCACTACGAACCCCCGGCGGACGGCGGACCCGGCGCGCACGACGCGGCGCGGTACGACCTGTGCGACCACTGCGGCCAGGTGGTCCTCGACGTGGAACTGCTCGGCGCGCTCGTCCCCGACTCCTCCGCCGTCCACGCCTTCGACCCCGGACTCGACGGCAGACGGGCCGTCACCGCCTGCTCGCCCGAGCACCTCGCCGTGCTGATCGACCGCTACCGCAACCGCCCGTTCGTCCACGAGGAGCAGTGGGCGGGCAAGGTCTGCCGCACCCTCTCCGACTACGACGAGCCGGTGCCGCTGGCCCTGGTCGCCGCGCTCAGCGGCCTCTCCGAGCACCAGGCGCAGCGCGGGGTCGACTGGCACAACGCCCGCGCCCGCGAGTGGCGCGCCCGCTACGGCGACCCCGGCAACGACGCGGGGGAGTGACTGCCCGTCTCGTCCTCCGCCGGGACGCCGGACACCGCCGGGCCGTCGGACGCCGTCCGGTCCTCCTCCGAGCCCTCGCCCGGGGGCTGCTGCCCGGGATCCGCGTCCGGCCGCCCGGCCGCCTGGTTCACGCTGGCGGCCCAGGAGCGTCGTCTGGCACTCACCACTGTCTCCCTCGACTTCGGGGCGGGCCCCGAGCCCGCCGGTGGCCTGGCGCTACCCGCCGCCGATGCCGCGCACACCCTGGGCCCGCCCCGATCCACCGTCCGGAGCCGCCCGCAGCGCACACCGCTCGCCCACCCGGGTATCCGTCCGCGTCCGCGAGCCCGCCGGTCAGGAGAAGCGACCGTAAACGGAGCACCCCAATTGAATCGAACATATGAATCGGTATCGAATGAATTATTGGGGCCGAAAATGGGATCGAATGTTTCGCGCCATAATCAAGTTCACTGAAGTGATCTCGTCTGCGAGTCCCGCGTTTGTGGTGGAGTGGGGTTTCGAAATCCCGGTATCAAGTCAGATCCAAACGAAAGAGGGCCCAATGCCTCCGATCCCGGTCAGGCCCGGCATCTACAAGGTCCACGCTCACATCATCGGCCCGGGTGCGCTGGTGACGGCCACCGAGTACGCCGTCAAGCACGGGGCGCCCGTCATCGTCGACCGCTTCAATCCCCTCCCGATCGAGCAGGAGTGGGTCATCGAGCCCACCGAGCCGGTCCCGGGTGCGCCCTACGTCGTCCGGCTCGCCGCCCATGAGGCCGCAGGCCTCGTGATCGCCGACGGCAGGCTCTTCGTCAACAGCGTCCCTCGCGCCGAGTGGGCCAGGTTCACCTTCGAGGCCGTTCTGGGGGGCGTCAAGATCCTCTCGGAGAAGGGCCTCGCCGCGCGCGCCGGCCACCGCGGGGCGCAGATCGAGATCGTCGAGCCCAAGCCCGAATTCCAGGAGACCTGGACGCTGGAGTTCGTGCGCCCGATCGACGAGGAATAGGCCGCCGGTCGAAGCGGCACGACAGTCCCGCAGTGACGCCCGGTCCTCAGTGGCCGGGCGTCACCTTTGCTCCAGAACCTGCTTCGAATCAGGCTGCGGGCCGAAGCCGGAGGCAAGGTCCCGTCGGGCTCGTGTCGCCGATCGACTTTCCACGTCACGAAGCGGGAGTGTTCCCGACGTCCCCAGGGGTGGCCATGTGGTCACCAGACGGCTCCGGAGCCGGGTGGCCGCCCGGGTCAGCAGCAGTCGCAGCCGGGGCGGCAGCCGCACGGGCCCGCCGGTGGCGCCGTGGACGGCGCCATCGCGGCCGTGGGTGCGCAGCAGCCCTTGCCCTGCCAGGCGTCGCGGCCCTCCTTCACCGCGACGGCGGCGATGACGAGTGCGGCGACCGGGTCGGCCCAGAACCAGCCCAGCGTCGCGTTCACCACCAGGCCGACGAGGAGGACGGCGGACAGGTAGGTGCACAGCAGCGTCTGGCGGGAGTCGGCGACCGCGCTGGCGGAGCCGAGCTCGCGCCCGGCCCTGCGCTGGGCGGCGGACAGGAACGGCATCACGGCCAGGGAGAGCGCGGCCAGCAGGATCCCGGGGACCGACCGCTCGGCCTCCCCGGTGCCGGCCAGCGCGCGGACGGCGTCCACGGACACGTAGGCGGCGAGTGCGTAGAAGGACACGGCGATGATCCGCAGTGTCGTCCGCTCCCGGGCCTCGCGCACGGCGTGCTCACGGGCGGAGAACTGCCAGGCGACCGCGGCGGCGGAGGACACCTCGATCACCGAGTCCAGGCCGAAGCCGACCAGGGCCGTGGAGGAGGCGACCGTGCCGGCGGTGATGGCGACGACCGCCTCGGCGACGTTGTAGGTGATGGTCGCGGCGACGAGCAGCCTGATCCGGCGGGCCAGCGCCTCGCGCCGGGCCGGGCCGGGGCCGAGGGCGACGGGGATCTCCGCGGTCATGGTCAGCAGCATCCCTTCTCGTCGGCGTCCGGGCAGGTCCGGTCGGTTTCGACGGCGAGCACGGCGGTGCACAGGGCGTCCAGCGCGTGGCCGAGGCGTTCGTCGGCGAGTTCGTAGCGGGTGCGCCGGCCGTCGGGAACGGTGACGACCAGGCCGCAGTCGCGCAGGCAGGCGAGGTGGTTCGACAGCCGGGTCCGGGACACGCCGAGGGCGTCGGCGAGGTCGGCGGGGTAGGCGGGGGCGTCGCGCAGGGTGAGCAGGACGCGGCAGCGGATCGGGTCGGCGAGCGCGCGGCCGAACCGTGCGAGCACCTCGATGTCGGCGGTGGCGGTCAGCACGGCACGAGAGTACACGTAACCCTGAATTCAGGAAACCATGGATTGTTCAACTGGCCCGGCGGGTCGGCCGCGTCCCGCGCGCAACGCCCGCCGGGTGCGCGGACACCGGGACGGGACCACCCGCACGCCGCAGGCCCGGTGGGAAGCTGTGACTATCCCACCGGGCCTGCGGCGAACGGTGTGCGGGAGCGGGTCAGTCCGGCGGCTCGTACGGCTGCGGCTCGTCGGCCGGTCGGTCGGGCGGGGGCTGGCGCCCCGGCGCCCCGGACCCCGGGCGGGTCACCGCGTACTCGGGGCCGTCCGCCGGGCCCTTGCCCCCTCGTGCTCCGGCGGGGGCGAGCCCTCGCCGGTCATTCGGGACTCGGGGGTCTCGCCCCGCACGGGCGGGTCCCGGGGCTCGCGGGTGCGGTCGTCCGGGTCGGTCATGCTCACCACCCACTTCCGGTACGTCGAGACGGCGGCGGCGTCAGTCCTTGCCCGCGTCCTTGAGCTTCTCCGCGGCCTGCTTGAGGTCGCTCTTCATCTGGGTGCCGCGCCCCTTGGCCTCCATCGTCCGGTCACCGGTGGCCCGGCCGGCGGCCTCCTTGGCCTTGCCGCGGGCCTTCTCGGCCATGTTGCGCACCTTGTCGTCGGTCGCCATGGTGTTCGCCTCCGTTCGACTGGCGGGCCGGTGTGCCCGCCCGAGGCGCGTCTGCCCCGGTCCGCGCGCGTCATGCCTCAGCCGTGCGGCGTGACGGCGGCGGTCAGCCGGGCCAGCCCGTCGATCACGTCGTGCGGGCACTCGCGCACCCGGAAGTCCCGGCGCTGGCGCTCGGCGCCGCTGCCCAGCCGGCGCAGGCGGTCCAGCCCGGCCTCGACGGCGGCCAGGTCGCCGGCGGCCGACAGGCCCGGCGCCGCCCGCTCCAGCAGCCGGTCCACCAGGGCGGGCATCGGTACCGGCCACCCGGTGAACGGGTCGATCCCCTCGCCCACCGGGCCGGTCTGCGCGGCCCGCCGGTGGGCAGCCGCCAGCCGGCCGTGCGGCACGGCGGGCGGGGGCAGCCCGGCCCTCGCCTCGTCGAGCAGCACGGCGCCCAGCCCGCGCAGCAGTCCGGCCAGCAGCAGGACGTTCCCCAGGTCGGCGCTGACGTCGGAGACCCGCACCTCCAGCGTCGGCACGTGCTCGGACGGCCGGGTGTACCAGTAGATCATCCGGCGGTCGAGCAGCGTCCCGCGCGCCACCAGGGCGTCCGCGCGCCGCTCGTAGCCGCGCTCGTCCACCAGCGGCGCCGCGCCGACGGTGGGCCAGCGCGACCAGCGGACGTCGCGCCAGCTGGCGAACCCGCTGTCGCGGCCCGCGTCGAACGGGGAGTTGACGGTGAGCGCCTGGAGCACCGGCAGCCAGGGCCGCAGCCGGTTGCCGAGGGCCAGCGCCAGCCCGCGTTCCAGCGTGCCCAGGTGCACGTGGCAGCCGCACAGCGCCCCGCAGTTGCCGTCCGCGGCGGACGGGTAGCGGGCCGCCATCAGCCGGTAGCGCGGGTTGTCGGTGAGCACGGCCGGGTCCGGCCCGGGCAGCACCGGCGTGCCGCTGGCGATCAGCAGGCAGTCCGCGTCGGCGGCCGCGGCCACCAGGACGGCGCGCATCCGGGCGAGGTCGTCGGCCAGCTCCTTGAGGCGCAGCGCGGGGCGGCTGGTGGTCTCCACCTGCACCTGGAAGATCTCCGGCTGCACCTGGTCGTCCAGCACCGCGGAGGCGGCCGCCAGCACCTGCGAGGCGCGGGCGACGGGCAGCCGGGTGCGCCGGTCGACCAGCAGGAACTCCTCCTCCACCCCGACGGTCGGCACCGTCCTGGGGGTCGGGTGCGTGTTCACGGCCCGCTCCGCCCCGGACCCCGGGCCGGTACCGCGCCCGGCAGGCCGGCCGGGGCCGCCGCCGGTGGCCCGCGGTGCTGGGAAGCCCACAGCTGGGGGCCGCGCCCGCGGGCCCCGTCGTCGAAGCGGCCGCGCCCGCCGTGGTCGACGAGGTCGTCGACCGGCGTCCACGGGTCGGCGGCGGCGTCCGCGGGCTGCGGCCGCTCGTCCTGCTGCGCCGAGCGGGCCGGGTGGCGGTCGAGCGGGCCGGGTGCGACCGCGTCGGCCGACAGGGCGGCAACCGTGCTCGCGCCGACCCGGTACTCGCGCCGGCCCGGGTGGTCGGCGGCGTACCGCACGGCGCGGGCGGCGGGTTCCGGACGGTGCACCGGCGCCACCGGCCGGGCGCGTCCGGGCAGGCGGCCGGACACCCGGTCGAACTGCGGGGCGTTGACGGCCGGCAACCGGACCGTGGTGACCCGCACGCCCGATCGGGCGGCGAGCAGTTGGCAGCGCAGCGCCTCGTGGCAGCCCCGGAGGGCGTGCTTGGCGCCGTTGTACGCGCTCTGCAGCGGGACGCCCCGGTGGGCGACGGCCGAACCGACCTGGACGACGGTGCCGCGGTCGCGGGGGAGCATCCGGTGCAGCGCAGCTCGGGTGCCGTTCACGTACCCAAGGTAGGTGACCTCGGTGACCCGGCGAAACTCGGCGGCGGTGGTGTCCGCGAAGGGCGCGGACACCCCGGCGAAGGCGTCGTTCACCCGGACGTCGTTCGTCCGGACGTCGAACGGCCCGGACTCCTCCTCGGCGCGGGCCGCGACGCGCTCGCCGCGGGCGGCGATCTCCCGCACGCGGGCGCGGCCCACACCGGCCCCGGCCCCGGTCACGACGACGGTGCGGGGCGGTGGACGGCGGTCAGTCCTCATAGCGGGCGTGTTGCCGCCCGGGCGGGCGCGAAACGTCCCGGCGGCGCCGTCAGTCCTCCGGGGGGCGCCGCTCCCCGCCGTTGTGCCGACGCAGGTGGATCATCGGCACCAGCAGCCAGCAGACGGCGAAGTAGACCATCACCACGCCCGTGATCCAGGCGGCCGTGGCGCCGTCGGCGGCCTCCCGCAGCAGCAGGAGCAGCGCCGAGCCGATCGTGAGTGCCAGCAGCACCAGGCCCATCGCGACCAGCCGTGCGGCGGCCTCGACCAGCTGCGGCTTGAGTCGGCGGCCGGCGAACAGCCGGTGGTAGGAGACCGGCGCGGCGAGTGAGCCGGTGGCCAGCGCGCCCAGGACCACGGTGACGATGTAGAGATGGCGGTCGAATTGCTCCAACTGGGCGAAGCGCGGCATGAAGACGACGCTCAGCAGGAAGCCGAAGAGGACCTGGGAGCCGGTCTGCGCGACCCGGACCTCCTGGAGCAGATCGCTCCAGCGCCGGTCCGCGCGCTCCTCCGACGACTCCTGCCGCCCGGTGCGGCCCGGGGCGTCGCCGTCCCGCCCGCCCGTTCCCGCTGCCATCCGGCCCGCCTCCGTCCTGTCCGTCGGGGCCCTCCCGCGTCCCCGTCCCGATCATCCACCGACCGCCCCGCCTCGCGTGTAGCCGGGCGGGCGGCGGGCAAACGCGGGGTCGTGGACGACAGCACCCGCACGCCGCCGGCCCCGCCGCGCCACGCCGGGGTTCGGCCGGCCCCCGCCGTTCGCGCGGCCCGCTCCGCCGCGCGGCATCATGGTCTGGACGGCACGAGGCCGTTGCGACCGGACCGGGAGCCAGCCATGCATCTGTCCGCCGGGGACGCCGGGGGCGCGGGGGAGGCGGGGGACGGCTCCCCGGGGGCCTACCGTCCCGGGGAGCTGAGTGTCGAGGTGCGGCGCGTCGGACCGGTGCGGGTCGTCGCCGTCGGGGGAGAACTCGACCACGACTCGGCGGACGGGCTGCGGACTGCGCTGGCCGGGCCGACCGAGGAGGGCCTCGCCCGGATCCTGGTCGACCTCGCCGAGCTGCGCTTCTGCGACTCCACCGGCCTGAACATCCTGCTGCGCGCCCGGGGCGAGGCCGAGGCGGCCGGCGTCCGGCTGGAGGTCGCCGGGCCGCGCCCGGCCGTCGTCCGGCTGTTCGCCGTCACCGGCGCGGACACCGTGCTGCGGATCCACCCCAGCGTCGCCGTCGCCCTCGCGCCCGACGCGGGCGCGTGAGGTGCCGTGATGGCCCTCCCGGACCCCGCCGTGGCGGCGGACCACGATCGGGACGAGACTCGGCGGCTGACGCTGGGCGGCGCCGAGGGCGCGGTGCAGCGCTCACGCGACTTCAGCCGACGGGCCCTGGTCGACTGGCACTGGCTGGCGGCGGACGGCGAGCAGTGGCCGGACGACGAGCGGGTGGCCGTCTTCGAGGACGTCCTGCTGATGGTCTCCGAACTCGTCACCAACGCCTGCCTGCACGCGCCCGGCGGCCCGAGCGAGCTGCGGCTGCGCTGGGACACCCTGCGGCTGCGGGTCGAGGTCGTCGACGCCAGCCCGGAACCGCCGAGGCTGCGCCCGTCCGCCGACCCGGGGAGGCCGGGCGGGCACGGGCTGCGCGTGGTGGACCGGCTCGCCCGGGCCTGGGGTTCACGGCCCGAGGGCGCGGGCAAGTCGGTCTGGCTGGAGGTGCCGTCGCCGCTGGACCACCGGGGGCCGCTGGAGCACCGCGGTGCCTAGCTCGCGGTGCCTAGCTGGAGCGGCCGGGGCTCGGTCGGCGGGCCCGGGTCGGGCTCCGGCGGCGGGAACGGCGGCACCGGCGGCGGCGCCGGATCCGGGTCCGGGTGGGGCGCCGGGTTGGGGTGCGGGTGCGGGAACGGCTCGGTGTCCGGATGGCCGGGCGGCGGTACGGTCGGCACCGTCATGACGCGCCTCCCCTTCCTCACCGGCCGAGCGCGTGGGACAGCTCGCGCTTGTTCATCTTCGAACGTCCCTTGATGCCGCGCTGCTTGGCCTCGTTGTACAGCTGGTCGTAGGTGGGCCCGCCGGAGCCCCGGTGCGAGCGCTGACCGCCGCGCCGGCCGGAGGACATGTCGTGGGTGGAACTGCGGCTCGCCGTCCTGGACTCGCCGTGCCGGGCGCGTTCCTTGTTGACCGTCCGGGCGGCGATCTCCTCGGCCCGCTTCTCGCTCTCGCCGCGATCCAGCGCGCTCTCCTTGATGTGCTCGTACTGGCGCTCCCGCTTGGGGCTCGATCCTCGGGGCATGGCCGTGCTCCTCTCCGGTCCCCCGTTCCTGCTGCCCGCGTCTACCCGGCCGGCCGCCGCCGAACCACCCGTCCCGCATGTCACCCGCCGCGCGACGGTGGCACAGTGGGAGGCGGGGCGGCGCCGCCGCTCCCCGCGGCCGGGACCGCCCCTCGGCGATCCGGCCGTGCGGTGGATCCGGGCGGTGGACGGATGGACGAGCACCAGGGGTCGGACGGCGTGCCGGGCAGCGCGCCGGCGGCCGGAGCGGGCCGCGCGGACCAGCCCGACCAGGTCCTGCGGCAGCTGCTCGCCGGGCTGACGGCGGTGCGCGACGGTGACTTCCGCACCCGGCTGGGCCCCGACCTGCCGGGTGTGCCGGGTGAGATCGCCGGCGTGTTCAACGGCATGGTGGAGCAGCTCGCCCGGGTGACCTCCGAGGTGACCAGGGTGGCCCGGGAGGTCGGCAGCGAGGGCCGGCTCGGCGGCCAGGCGCACGTCCCCGGCGCGGCGGGCACCTGGCTGGACCTCACCGACGCCGTCAACGCGATGGCCGGCGACCTCACCCGCCAGCTGCGCAACATCGCCCAGGTGACCACGGCGGTCGCCCGCGGCGACCTCACCCAGAAGATCGAGGTCGACGCCCGCGGCGAGCTGCTGGAGCTCAAGAACACCGTCAACACCATGGTCGGCCAGCTGTCGGCGTTCGCCGACGAGGTGACCCGGGTGGCCCGGGAGGTCGGCAGCGAGGGCCGGCTCGGCGGGCAGGCCGACGTCCGCGACGTCTCGGGCACCTGGCGGGACCTCACCGAGTCGGTGAACGTGATGGCGGACAACCTCACCGCCCAGGTCCGCGCCATCGCCGAGGTCACCACCGCCGTTGCCGGGGGCGACCTCACCCAGAAGATCAGGGTCGACGCGCGCGGCGAGATCCTGCTGCTGAAGGAGACCATCAACACGATGGTCGACCAGCTGTCGGCGTTCGCCGACGAGGTGACCCGGGTGGCCCGGGAGGTCGGCACCGAGGGCAACCTCGGCGGCCAGGCCACCGTCCGGGGCGTCTCCGGCACCTGGAAGGGCCTCACCGACAACGTCAATGTGATGGCCTCCAACCTCACCGGCCAGGTCCGCTCGATGTCCGAGGTGGCCACCGCCGTCGCCCGGGGCGACCTCTCCCGGAAGATCACCGTGGAGGCCAAGGGCGAGATGGCGGCGCTCGCCGGTGCGATCAACACCATGGTGGACACGCTGTCGGTGTTCGCCGACGAGGTGACCCGGGTCGCCCGGGAGGTCGGCACCGAGGGCACCCTCGGCGGCCAGGCGCGCGTCCCCAACGTCGCCGGGACGTGGAAGGACCTCACCGACAACGTCAACTTCATGGCGCACAACCTCACCAGCCAGGTGCGCAACATCGCCCAGGTGACCACCGCGGTCGCCGAGGGCGACCTCACCCGCAAGATCGACGTGGACGCCCGCGGCGAGATCCTGGAGCTCAAGAACACCGTCAACACCATGGTCGACCAGCTCGGATCGTTCGCCGCCGAGGTCACCCGGGTGGCCCGGGAGGTCGGTACCGAGGGCCGGCTCGGCGGCCAGGCGGAGGTCGAGGGCGTCTCCGGCACCTGGAAGCGGCTCACCGAGAACGTCAACGAACTCGCCGGCAACCTCACCCGGCAGGTCCGCTCCATCGCCGAGGTCACCGGCGCCGTCGCCGCCGGAGACCTCACCCGCTCGATCACCGTGGACGCCTCCGGCGAGGTCGCCGACCTCAAGGACAACGTCAACTTCATGGTGGAGTCGCTGCGCGAGACCACCCGTGCCAACCAGGAGCAGGACTGGCTGAAGACCAACCTCGCCCGCTTCACCGCCTCCATGCAGGGCCAGCGCGACATCCGCGCCGTCGCCGAGCTGATCACCGACGAGCTGACCCCGCTGGTCGGCGCCCAGTACGGCGCCTTCTACCTGGCGGAGGAGGACGGCGAGTCCACCGTGCTGGCCCGGATCAGCGCCTACGGCATCCCCTCCGACGGGGCCGCCCCCGCCCGGGTGCGGCTCGGCGAGTCGCTGGTCGGCCAGGCCGCCCGCACCCGGCGCACCGTCACCCTCGACGACCTGCCGCCCGACTACGCCGCCATCGCCTCCAGCGCCGGCGCCAGCCACGCCCGCTCGGTGGTGATCCTGCCGATCGCCCTGGAGGAATGGCTGCTGGGCGTCATGGAGTTCGCCTCCGTCCACTCCTTCAGCGCCGTCCACCGCGACTTCCTGGAGCAGTTCGCCGAGGCCTGCGGCGTCAACATCGGCACCCTGCTCGCCAACGCCCGCACCGACGAACTGCTCGGCGAGTCCCAGCGGCTCACCGCCGAACTCCAGGCCCGGTCGGAGGAGTTGCAGAACGGCCAGGAGGAGCTGCGGCGCTCCAACGCCGAACTCGCCGAGAAGGCCGGACAGCTCGCCGACCGCAACCGCGACATCGAGGCCAAGAACCTGGAGATCGAACAGGCCCGCCAGGAACTGGAGGAACGCGCACGGCAGTTGAGCCTCACCTCGATGTACAAGTCGGAGTTCCTGGCCAATATGAGCCATGAACTGCGCACCCCGCTCAACAGCCTGCTGATCCTCGCCCAGCTGCTCGCCCAGAACGCGGCCGGCAACCTCACGCCCAAGCAGGTCGAGTACGCGGGCGTCATCCACTCGGCCGGCTCCGACCTGCTCCAGCTCATCAACGACATCCTCGACCTCTCCAAGGTCGAGGCGGGCAAGATGGAACTCACGCCCGAACCCTTCGCCGTCCGGGACCTGCTGGCCTACGTCGAGTCCTCCTTCAAACCGCTCGCCGACCAGAAGGAACTCGCCTTCCGGATCACCGTCGAGGACGGCGTCCCGCCCGAACTCGTCACCGACCAGGCCCGGTTGCGCCAGGTGCTGCGCAACCTCCTGTCCAACGCCGTCAAGTTCACCGACGCCGGCCGGGTCGACCTGCGCATCGAACGCGTCGAGGCCGGCGCCCTGCCCGCCGAACTCGGCCAGGCCGAGGCCGCGGTGGCCTTCCACGTCGACGACACCGGCATCGGCATCGACCCCGCCCACCTCGACAGCATCTTCGGCGCCTTCCAGCAGGCCGACGGCACCACCGGCCGCCGCTACGGCGGCACCGGCCTCGGCCTGTCCATCAGCCGCGAACTCGCCCGCCTGCTCGGCGGCGCCCTCACCGTCCGCTCGACCGCGGGCCGCGGCAGCCGCTTCACCTTCTACCTCCCGCTCGCCCACCGCGACCGGCCCGCCGCCCCGCCCGCCGAGGCCCGCGTCCTGGTCGTCGAGGCCGAACCGCCCGCCCTGCTCACCCTGCTCACCCGCACCGCCGCCGAGGCGCACGGCGACGACCCTCCGACAGGCATCCGCAGCGCCGGCGACGAGACCGGACTGCGTGCCGCCATCGCCGAGGGCCCCTACCGCTGCGCCGTCGTCGACCTCGCCCACACCGGCGAACTCGCCGCCGTGCTGCTCACCGCCCTCCCGGAGAGCACGCCCGTCCTCGGCTACCACGGCGACGGCGGCCCCGCCGCGGGCGTCGGCGCCACCATCGACCGCCTCGAACTCCTCGCCGGGCTCGACGAGCTGCGCGAACGGCTGATCGCCCTGCTCGGCGGCAGGCACCCCGCGGCCCCCGGCCCGGCCGGTCCCGGGGCCGGCGCCGAGGAACCGCTCGCCGGACGCACCGTGCTGATCGTCGACGACGACATCCGCAACGTCTTCGCCCTCGCCGCCGCCCTGGAACAGCACGGCCTGGCCGTCCTGCACGCCGCCGACGGGCGCGCCGGGCTCGACCTGCTGCGCCACCACCCCGAGACCGACCTGGTGCTGATGGACGTGATGATGCCCGGCCTCGACGGCTACGCCACCATCGCCGCCATCCGGGCGGACGAGCGCTTCGCCCGGCTGCCGGTGGTCGCCGTCACCGCCAAGGCGATGGCGGGCGACCGGGCCAAGAGCCTCGCCGCCGGGGCCGACGACCACGTCACCAAGCCCGTGGACACCGCGC
>NZ_JBHVER010000077.1:0-32174 GCF_042802195.1 Kitasatospora sp. NPDC057500
CGCCCACGCGGGGTGCGTGGGCGCGGCCGTGGTGCTCGCCTTCGGGGTGTCGTTCCTGCGGAACTCAGCGGGTGCGGCGGGTCCGGATCACCAGGATCACGCCTGCCGCGAGGGCGCCGAGCGCGGCGAGCCCGACGAGGGGCAGCAGCGTGGCGGCGTTGCTACCGGTCTCGGGGAGGTGGCCGCCGTGGTGCGGAGGGCCGGGCGGGGGCACGTGGGTGGGGTGCGGGCCAGGGGTGTGGCTGTGGGGCTGAGTCGGAGTCGGAGTCCGGGTGTGGCTCGGGCTCGGGCTCTGGGTCGGGCTCGGTGAGGATGTCGGGCTGGGGCTGGGGCTGGGGCTGGGGCTGGGGCTCGGGCTGGGACTCGGACTCGGACTCGGCGAGGTTGTCGGGCTCGGGCTCTGGGTCGGGCTCGGTGAAGACGTCGGGCTGGGACTCGGGCTCGGGCTGGGACTCGGCACGGTGACCGGGACCTCGGTGCGGCAGCGCGGGTCGGTCGAGCCCTGCGGACAGTTGTTGGTGTAGGTGCCGGAGGTGACGGCGTTGCGCAGCACCGCGTCGGCGGCCAGCGGGGAGCGCACGGAGACGGAGAAGTCGATCGTTGCGCTGGCTCCGACGGGCAGGTCGCCGGTCCAGGTGAGCGTGGTGCCGGCGAACTGGACGTTGCCGCGGTCCGCGACGGCGTCGTTGTTGTAGGTGGCCGAGTTCAGCAGACCCGACAGGTCGTCGGTCAGGGTGATGCCGGGGGCGTCGGTCTGGCTGGTGTTGGTGACCTGGATCCGGTAGCGGACGGTGTCGCCGGGCCGGGCGCTGGTGGGGGCGGCCGTCTTGACGATGGTGTAGCCGGGGAGCGCGGCGACGGTGTTGCGGACGGTGTTGCTGGTGCGCTCCTGGGGCCGCTGGGTCTGGCTGCCCCGGAATCGGAGCGTGGCCGTGTCGTCGAGACGGGTGCCGACGGCGGTCCCGTCGTCCACCGTGACCTGGAAGGAGACGGTGGTCTCGGCGCCCGGCGCCAGGTCGGCAATCGTGCAGGTGACGGCCTGTCCGGCGGCCTGGCAGGCGGGGTTGGACCCGGCGACGTAGGTGGTGCCGGCCGGGATCTCGTCGGTCAGGGTGATGCCGGTGGCGGTGTCGAGGTCGGCGCTGGTGCCGTCCTGATGGCGGTTGGCCACCGTGAACGAGTAGGTGATGGTCTGTCCGGGGCCGACCAGGCCGGGCGGGATGTCGTCGGGGCTGCCGGGTGGCTGGTTGGCCTTGGTGATCCGGAGGTCGGGTTCCAGGGCGTCGACGGCGAGCCAGACGGCCTGCGGGTGCAGCGCGTCGCCGGCGCCGTTGATCCGGAGCACGGCCTGGGTGCTG
The DNA here is from genome assembly GCF_042802195.1 of Kitasatospora sp. NPDC057500. Lineage (NCBI taxonomy): Bacteria > Bacillati > Actinomycetota > Actinomycetes > Kitasatosporales > Streptomycetaceae > Kitasatospora > Kitasatospora sp. NPDC057500. The sequence continues at coordinate 1,359 of NZ_JBHVER010000077.1, forward strand.
TCGGCGGGGATCCTGCCGGTGACGTCGATCATCCGGGCGTCGTAGCCGTAGTTGTTGACCGGGGCGGGATCGCGGGTGGTGATGTTGGTGCCGGTCCCGTCGGCCGCGACGTGGTCGATCCGGCTCGTGAAGGCGTTGTCGGTGTCGACGCCGGTGGGGCCGGGCATCGGCAGCAGCGTCAGGTTGTCGGTCGTGGAGCCGACCAGCAGCTGGTCGCCCGCGATCGGAACGTCGCCGTCGCCGACGGTGACGCCCATCGTGGCCGGCGGGGCGGTGGCGGGCGTGCGGATGCCGGAGAGGGTGAGCGTGGCCAGGTTGTCGGGGGTGCGCAGCAGTTGGAAGCCGTCCCAGACCTGGAGGTAGCGCAGCGGCTCCGCCTGGTCCTCGTAGGCGACGACCAGGGACCAGCCGCCCCAGCAGCCGACGTTGTTGCCGCCGAAGTTCTGCGCGGAGGAGCGTCCGGCGCAGGCCTGGATGTCCGCGACGGTGTAGCTGCCCGGGCCCGCGGCCTTCACCTGGGCGGTGACGTCCTTCACACCCGCCCCGGCGAGCAGCGGCTCCGGCGGGGTCCCGCCGACCTGCTGGTCGAACCAGTCGTAGGTGTCGGCGGTCACCTGTTCGTACGAGGCGCTGCCGGGGACCTTCCAGGACACCTGGTTGCCGGTGTTGATGTCCCCTGAGGTGCCGCCGGCGGTGCTGGTGTTGGTCGGGTTGAACTGCCAGTACAGGCGCGCCGACAGCACCCGGGCCCCGGCCGGGATCACCAGCTGCGCCGAGGACGCGTTGTCGCCGGGCGCGTTCGGATCGGTCTTCACGTACTTGGTGCGGCCGTTGTTGGTGCCCTCGGTGTCGTTGCAGACCGAGCCGTCGCTGTCGTCGCAGGTCAGCACCGAGTTGGAGGCCATGGTGAGGTTGCCGTGCGCCAGCAGGTCCACCACCGGGTCGGGGCCGATCGGCCGCTGCGTCCCAGCCCCCCGGGGCTTCGGCTTCGAGGCCGGGTGGACGGCCCGGTCGGCGGCGGTTCCGCCGACCGCCGGGGCATGCTTGGCGGGCGGTGCCGCCGAGAGCGGTGGGGCCAGGGCGGCGGCGCCGGCGCCGAGTGCCACGGCGAGGAGGGCCGAGAGCACGTGCGGCGGGCGCGGCCGCAGGTGTCGGACAGGGGACACGGGAACCTCGATGTCGGGAGGCGACGCGGACAGCAGAACCACGTACCTACGCCGACCGGCGTCCAATCGTGCCCGGCGGAACATTCACGCGGCTGGGGCACAAGGTGATGACGGGCCGTCCGACGGCGACGGTGAGAGCTGTCGCCGTCGGGCCCGCAGTGTGGGCCGGTCGGATCCAGGTGTGGAGGGAAGGCGACCGGCGCGCGCCGGAGTGTGCTCCTGCGCGCCCCCAGAACGGGTGATCTGGAGGGAGGACCTGCTGATTCGGGCTCGGGCGGTCGTTGATCGTGCTTACCGTGATGCCGACACGAAAAGCCCCGGCGGTGCGCCAACACCCCGGGGATTGGCACCAGGAGAAGAGAGCTCCACGATGCGGATTCATCGTATCCCCGAGCACGCGCCCGGGTACACGATCCTGGACAACCGGCATGTCGTGCGGAAGCACGCGCTGTCGTGGGCGGCGCGGGGGCTGTTGGGCTACTTGCTCAGCCTGCCGGACGGGGCCCGTGAGGACGTACGGACGTTGGCGGCGAAGAGTGTTGAGGGGCGCGCGACGGTTGCCCGCGCGCTGCGGGAGCTGGAGGCGGCCGGGCACTACGTGCGGCGGACCGTCCGTGACCCCGTGAGCGGGCGGGTCAGGACGGTGGTCTCCGTGCATGAAGTGCCCGTTGCGGACAAGGCGGTTCACGCGCTGCCGCCGCTTCCCGCGTCTCCGGCCGCCGGGGTGCCCGGTGCCGGGAAGGCGGGAAGCCCCTCCTTGAGGGTAAGGACGGCGGGGTGCAAGGAACCCTCCGTCCTTCCGGCGGCGGCGCCCCGCATGACGGAGGGGATGGGCCTGCTGCTCGAACTCGGGCAGCGGGATCCGAAGTTGGCGCTGGCGGGCAAACCCCTGGTGGATCAGGCGGCGCGGGTGGAGGGGTTGTTGGCGGGTGGGTGGTCGGCGGACGCGCTGCTGGGCGTCCTGGCCGCGCCGTTGCCGGGGAAGGTGACCCACAGCGTCGCGGCGGTGCTCGGCGGGCGGTTGGCGAAGGTGCCTCCCGTTCCGTGGGGCAGGGGTAGGGGCGCGGTGGCGGTGCCGCGCCCGAGGCGTCATGAGTGCCCGGGGCGGGACGGCATGTGCGGCCGTCCTGTCGTCGGGGCGGGGGAGTTGTGTGTCGGTTGCGCAGGGGATCAGACGGTGTCGCGGACCTTGAGGTAGCCGTTCTCGACCAGGAACTTCTGGTCGGGGTTGGTGGCGCCGCAGGTGAAGAGGAAGACGTTGTCCCCGTTGTCGCGGGTGCCGCCGACGTCCAGGCACATCTCCTGGGCGGAGCCGACCGTGGACTCCAGGACGGCCGCGCCCCGGCGCAGCAGCCAGGACTGGTTGGCGTCGGCGGTCTGGGAGTACTCGCAGGCCCAGATGCGGACGTTGTCGCCGTTGGTGCCGGTGTTGTCGGCGTCGAGGCACATCTCGGGGCCGCCGGTGCCGATGGTGTCGGCGACCTTGATCCGGCCGTCGTCGACGACGAAGCGCTGGTTGGTGTGGTCCAGGCACTGCCAGATGCGGACGTTGTCCGCGTTGAGGCGGGTGTTGCCGACGTCCAGGCACATGCCGGACGGCGGGCGGGGCGGGGTGGCGACGGTCAGGGTGCCGTCGGTGACCGTGTACTCGGTGCCACTGCCCGGGGTGGTGTACCGGAAGCTGCCGTTGCCGCGCGGAAGGACGGTGTCGGCGGGGGCGCCGGAGTCCACGGTGACCTGCGGGGAGAAGCGGAAGTATCCCTTGGCGGGCCAGCCGCTGTTGCCCCCGTTGCGGCCGTAGCCCTCGCAGGTGAGGGTGCGGTTCCGGTCGCTGAGGGCGCAGTTGCGCAGGCCGACGTTGTTGGTGCCCCAGGCCGAGCCGTCGCCGCTGTACTGGGTGGGCACGGTGGTCTGCGGGGCGAAGGTGGTGCTGCCCGGGGCGGTGAAGACGGCGGTCATGCCGGAGGAGGGGAGGCTGCCCGCGCCGCCGGTGTTCTGGTACGTCCACGGGACGGCGGCGCTCTCGCCCGGGGCGATCGTGACGGTGGTCGGTACGTCGCGGCCGATGAAGGTGACGGCGGCGGCGGGTCGGGCGAAGGCGCCGGCGAGGGCGAGCGCCGTGGCGGCGACGGTGGCCGTGGGGGCGAGGCGTCGCTTGAGCGGGTGCATGGGGGCTCGACTCCACTTCCTCGGGGCTGCGGTCGAGCATCCTCGTGCACGGCCGGACCGCCCGGGGGCGCCCGTCACGCCCGGGTGGTGTGGTTCACCCCTTCGGACGGCGGGGTGCTGCCGGGCGGGTGAGTCGGCGGGTGGAAGGCGGGTGTGGTGGCGAAGGCGGCGCGGCGGGTGGCTCGGCGCAGGGCGCGCAGGACGGGGGTGCCGAGGGTGAGGCAGAGGACGACGGTGAGGGCGGCGCGGGGGAGGTCCCAGCCGAGGGAGGTGGTGAGGCAGTAGGCGGCGAAGCGGACCAGGTTGTCGGAGAGCGGGTCGCCGGGGACGAAGGAGATCGAACTCGCGAGGCCCGCGATGTACGGCCAGCCCTGGAGGTTCATGATCACGCCGTAGAGGAGCGAGGCCGTCGCCCCGTAGACGGCGAGGAGCAGGAGTTCGCGGCGGCCGCGCAGCCGGGCGGGGCCGGGGAGCAGGCCGGCGCCGAGGCTCACCCAGCCCATGGCGAGCATCTGGAACGGCAGCCAGGGTCCGACGCCGCCGGTCAGCAGCGCGGAGGCGAACATCGACAGCGCGCCGAGCACGAGACCGAAGCCGGGACCGAGCACCCGGCCGGACAGCACCATCAGGAAGAACATCGGCTCCAGCCCGGCGGTGCCCGCGCCGAGCGGGCGCAGGGCCGCGCCGGCGGCGGCCAGCACGCCGAGCAGGGCCACCGACTTGGCGTCCAGCCCGGGTGCGCCGCCGCCCGCCGTGCGGCCCTCGGAGATCTGGGCGACGACGACGGCGAGCAGCAGCGGGAGGAGGAGGGCGAACAGCCAGGGGGCGTCGGCGGAGTGGCCCACCAGGGCGGACCGGGTGGAGGCGAGCAGCGGCCAGCCGAAGCCGGCCACGCCGACCAGGGAGGTCAGCGCGAGCGCGGCGATCGAGCGGCGGCCGAGCGGGACGGGGCGGGCGAGCGGGCCGGTCACTCGGCGGCCTCCGCGAGGGCGCCCGCGACCTGGTGGACGGTGAGCCACGGGCCCGGCGCCAGGATCTTGGCGACCTGCGGGGCGAACGCCGGTGAGCCGAGCACCACCTCGGGAGTCGGCCCGTCCGCGACGATCTCGCCGTCGGCCAGGACGGCCGTGCGGTGGGAGAGTTCGGCCGCCAGTTCGACGTCGTGGGTGGCGAGCAGCACGGCGTGGCCCTCGGTGGCGAGGCCGCGCAGGATCTCCACCAGCCGGGCCTTGGCCGCGTAGTCGAGGCCCCGGGTGGGCTCGTCGAGCAGGATCAGCGGCGGGCGGGCGGTGAGCACCACCGCCAGGGCGAGGGTGAGGCGCTGGCCCTCGGAGAGGTCGCGCGGGTGGGCGTCGTCGTCGAGGCCGGGCAGCAGCCGTTCGACCAGGGCGCGGCAGGTGCCGGGGGCGGCGCCCGCGTCACGGTCGGCGGACGCGCACTCGGCGGCGACGCTCTCGCCGTACAGCAGGTCGCGCGGGTCCTGCGGGACGAGGCCGACCTGGCGGATCAGCTCGGCGGGCCGGGTGCGGTGCGGGGTGCGGCCGCCGACCGTGACCGAGCCGGAGGCGGGCGGGTGCAGGCCGACCAGGGTGCCGAGCAGGGTGGACTTGCCGGCGCCGTTTCGGCCCATCAGGGCGGTGACCTCGCCCGGGTGGAGGGTGAGGTCGACCCCGCGCAGGGCGGGGACGGGGCCGCGCCGCACCACCAGGCGGGAGGCGGCGGCGAGCGGCGCGCCGCGGTCCGCGGCGGCGGGCGGCACGGGCGGGCGCCGGCCGTCCAGCCGGGTGCGCAGCCCGGCGGCCCGGCGGCGGGCGTCGCGGACGGTGAGCGGCAGCGGGCGCCAGCCGACCAGCCGGCCGAGCCCGACCACCGGCGGGTGCACCGGTGAGTGCGCCATCACCTCGGCCGGCTCGCCGAGCACGGGCGGTTCGCCGGGGGTGAGCAGCAGCACCTGGTCGGCGTACTGGACCACCCGCTCCAGCCGGTGCTCCGCCATCAGCACGGTGGTGCCGAGGTCGTGGACCAGCCGCTGGAGCACGGCCAGCACCTCCTCGGCGGCACCCGGGTCCAGCGCGGAGGTGGGCTCGTCCAGTACCAGCACGCGTGGGTGGACGGTGAGCACCGAGCCGATCGCGACCCGCTGCTGCTGGCCGCCGGAGAGCGAGGCGAGCGCGCGCCGGCGCAGGTCGGCCAGGCCGAGGAGGTCGAGGGTCTCCTCGACCCGGCGCCGCATCACGTCCGGGGCCAGGCCCAGGGACTCCATGCCGTAGGCGAGTTCGTCCTCGACGGTGTCGGTGACGAAGTGCGCACGCGGGTCCTGGCCCACGGTGCCGACCAGGTCGGCGAGGTCGCGCGGGCGGTGCTCGCGGGTGTCGCGCCCGCCGACGGTGACCCGGCCGTGCAGCACACCGCCGGTGAAGTGCGGGACGAGGCCGCTGACCGTGCCCAGCAGGGTGGACTTGCCGGAGCCCGACGGGCCGACGAGCAGGCAGAGTTCGCCCTCGGGGACGGTGAGGTCGACGCCGCTGAGAGTGGGGGCCGCGGCGTCGGCGTACTGGACGCCGACCTGTTCGAAGGTGATCACGAGGTCCTCCGGGGCTCGGTCGCGTCGGCGGGGACGGCGGGGACGGTAGGGACGGCGGGCGTGGCGGGGACGGCGGGGGTGGTGCGGTCGGTGGAGTCGGCCGGGGGCCGGCCTTCCGTGCCGGACGGCGGGGGCGGCGCCGCGAACGCGGGGAGCAGGCCGAGCAGCACAGCCGCCGCGGCGGCGACCGGCAGGACGGGCGCGGTCGGCGGGACGACGGTGGGGGCGAAGGCGAGCGGGTCGAGCGAGGCGAGCCAGGCCGTCGACACGGCGACCGCGATCCCGGACCCGGCGGTGAGCCACTCGGGCAGCGCCCACGGATCGGGCCGGTAGCGGGTCCGGACCGAGCGCCGTCCGCCGAGCAGCAGCCCGGCGAAGGCGGCGGCCAGGCCGATCACCAGCACCGGTACCGCCCATCCGCCGTCGCCCGCCGTCAGCAGGCCGTACGCGGCCAGGCAGATGCCGAGCAGCCCGGCCAGGGTGAGGACGGCGGTGAGCACGGCGATCCGGCGCGGCACCGCGGCGGTGCGCCCGAACCCGCGGGTGTCCATCGCGGCCGCGAGCGCCACCGAGCGCTCCAACGCGCCCTCCAGGACGGGCAGTCCGACGCTGAGCAGGGCGGTGACGCCGCGGTCGGTGCGTCCGCGCAGCCTGCGGGCGGCGCGCAGCCGCTGCACGTCGGCGACCAGGTTCGGCGCGAAGGTCATCGCGACCACGACGGCGACGCCGGCCTCGTAGAGCGCGCCGGGCAGCGTGCGCAGCAGCCGGGCCGGGCTGGCGAGGGCGTTCGCGGCGCCGACGCAGACCAGCAGGGTGGCCAGCCGCAGCCCGTCGTACAGCGCGGCGAGCAGGCCCTCGGCGGTCACTCGGCCGCCGATCCGCACGCCCTGCGCCCAGGCGGGGAGCGGGACCTCGGGGAGGGTGAACAGGACGTGGGTGCCGGGGACGGGTGAGCCGAGCAGCACGGCGAAGACCAGCCGGATGCCGAGCACCAGGAGGCCGAGGCGCAGGAACGCGCCGTAGGAGCGCGACCAGGGCGCGTCGCCGCGCCGGGCGGCGACCACGTAGCCGGCGACGGCGGCGAGCAGCAGCAGGACCAGCGGGTTGGTGGTGCGGGTGGCGGCCGCGCCCAGGCCGAGCGCCCACAGCCACCACGCCCCGGGGTGAAGGTGGCGGGGTCCGGCGGCGGGCCGGCGGCGGGCGGCGCGGGGTGGGGGCACGGTGGGGTCCAACGGTCGGGTCCAGGGGTGGGGTGTCGAGTCGTGCGGGGGAGTGGTCGGCGTCGGTGCGGGCGGCGCGTGGAGTGGGAAGTCGGATCGGCCGACTTCCTGCGCCGGGGGTGGGTTTTATGTAGACCGGTCGGCATAGGAGGAATATGTGGACCGGTCTACTGAGTAGCGAATCTGCAGACCGGTCGTCATATTCGAGCGCCGGGGACGTGTGGCTGGACCGGGGCGAGTGATCCTCATCGACGGCGGCGCACCTGCCAGGCGGCGCCCGCGCCGAGCGCGGCGACGAGCGCGAGGCCGGCGCCCACCCCGAGGACGGGGCCGGCGGAGGTCCGGGCGGCGCTCGCGGCGTCCGAGGGGTGCGCGGCGTCCACCGGCGCGGAGGAGGGTGCACCGGCCGCACCGGCCGCACCGAGCTGGTCGGCGCAGCCGCCGCGCGGATAGCCCGCGATGGCGCAGAGCAGGCCGTTGGTGTCGTACCGCAGCGGCGGGGCGACGGTGGCCAGCACCTCCGCCGAACTGGCCCGGGGTGCGACGACGGCGCACGCGGTGCGCGCGGCCGGCGGGCTCTCGCCGCCGGGCGCGTCGGCGGCGCCGCCGAAGTCCAGCACCACGGCGACCCGCTTGCGCCCGTCCACGGCCGGAGTGGCGGCGCAGACGGCGGCGAAGTCCCCGGCCGCGGCGGGCCGGGCGGCGTCCTGTCCGCCGTCCGGGCTGACGGCGAACCGCCAGCCCTCCACCGCGCCGTCCGCCGGGACGTGCACGGCCGGCCCCTGCTGCTGGTACGCCCAGCCGCCGTCGGACCACCGCCAGAACGACCAGTACCGGTACCCGGCGGCCTGCGCCGGTGCCGCCCCGAGCATCAGCAGGATCAGCACCCCGGTGATCATCCCGACCGTGAACCGCACGGCCGCCCGCACCACCCGCCGCCGGGTCTCCGACCGGGCGGCGGCACTGGTGGCGGCCGGGGCGGCGTCGGCCGGCCGGGCGGCCGGCCGCGGGTCCCGGCCGGGGGTGGTCACAGCTTCGCGCCGCGCTTGCGCTGGAGGCTCAGGAGCAGGCCGCCGCCGATGCCGATCAGCAGGCCGACGCCCAGCAGCCAGTACGTGTTGAGGCTGCTGCCCTTGTCCTTCTCGGTCGGCGCGGAGGCGCTCGCCGGGGCGGACGCGGCGCCGGCGGCCTTGGGCTCGGGGCCGAGCGCGGTCAGCTGCTTGACCAGGTCGGTCCCGCCGAAGGAGGCCGGGTCGCGCTGCGCGGCCTGGGCGACCAGCACCAGGGTGGCGGTCGCGGCGGCGTCGGTGCCGCCCTTGGTCCAGCCGTCGCCCTCCTTGGCCAGCCAGTCGACCGCGCCCGCGGCCTGCTGCGGGTGGCCGCCCTGGACCAGGCCGAGCGAGGCCCAGGCGGTGGCCGCGTAGTCGGGGGCGGGCGCGGCGCCGGGCAGGGTCAGCGTGAGGTGCTGCCCGTTCGCCGCGAGCCCCGCCGTGAGGTACGCGCCCGCCGCCTCGCCGGAGTCGGCGCGCGGCACGGCCGTGGCGGTGGCGCCGCCGTCCGGGCAGGCCAGGGCCTTGGGGGCGGCGTCGGTGCGGTTGGTGTTGGTGACCGGCAGCCTGCCGCCGGCCGCGGCGAGCGAGGCCTGGCCGCTGGCGAGGCCGTTGGCCTCGGCGGGGGTGCCGTCGGGGGAGGTCTGGTAGACGAAGCCGCCGCGCTGCTCGGCGGGGGCGGCGCAGCCGAGCTGGAAGAGGGCGAGCCCGTCGAAGGCGCTCCTGCCGTCCTTGGCGACGGTCGCCGGGTCGGCCTTCGCGGCGAGCAGGGCGTTGATCGCGAGGCCGGTGGAGTTGGCGTCGCCCGGGTTGCCGGGGTTGTAGGCCCAGCTGCCGTCCGCGTTCTGGTTGGCCCTGAGCCACTGGACGCCCTTGTCCACGGCGTCCTGGTGGCCGCCGAGGGCGACCAGCGCCTGGATCGCGACGGCGGTCGCGTTGCTGTCCTCCGTCCCGGCGTCGCAGGCGGCCGCGGCGTCGGCCCGGTACGAGGGCCAGCCGCCGTCCGCGCACTGCTGGCCGGTGAGCCAGGCGACGGCGGAGTCGGCCGGGGCCACCTTGGCGGCGGTGAGCGCGGTCAGGGCGAGCGACTGCCGCCAGACGCCGTCGTAGCTCGGGTCGCCCTTGCCGTACAGGCCTTCGGGGACCGCCGCCGCGGCGGCGGTGGTGCCGGCGCCGGGGGTGTCGGCCAGGGCCGGGGCGGCGGCGGTGCCGGTGAGCAGCGCGGCGGTCAGGACGGCGGCGCCCAGACGGGCGGCGGTCAGCATGATCGGAGGTGTGCCTTTCGGTGAGCGGTGCCGGCCCGCGGGCCGTTCCGTAGTCCTCGACGGTGCCCGGCGGGGGTCCGTCGGGCGCGGGGCCGCTCGCCCTTCCCCGGGCACTCCGACTCGCCCGGCGGACGGGGCGCCGGGCTCACGGTTGCGGGGTCAGCGCCGGATTCGCACCGGCTTTCCCCGGAGGAGGAGCGGATGGAGTTGTCCTGCCCGTCGACTCTAGCCGCCGGGTCGGGCCGCCAGGTACGGACCGGGTGAGAACAGGTTCCAGTTCGGCGGCGGTCGGGGCACGGCCCGGACGCGCTCCGGCCCGCGACCGGCCCGCGCCCGGTCCGGGGCCCGGCGCGGGTCAGGGCAGCGTGAGCAGCCGGGCCGCCGTGTGCAGGTCGGCCCGCACCTCGGCGAGCGAGGCCCGGCCGGAGAGCCAGGCGACCAGCGCCGCGTGCCAGGTGTGCTCGATCACCCGGACGGCGGCGCGCTGCGCCTCGGTGGGCGGTCCGGACTGCCCGATGGCGTCCAGGATGAGCTGCCCGGTGGCGGCGGAGACCTGGTCCACCTCGGCGCCCACCGAGCGGTCGGCGAAGGACAGCGCGCGGACCATCGCCTCCGCCAGCAGCGGCTCGCGCTGGAGCGCGTGGAACGCCCGGGTGAGCGTCTCGGCGACCCGCGGCGCCGGCTCGGACTCGGTGGGCGGATGCCGTCGGACCTGCTCCTGGAGGCCGCGCAGCTGCTCCAGCATCACCGCCACCAGCAGGTGGACCTTGGACGGGAAGTACCGGTAGAGCGTGCCCAGCGCCACCTGCGCGCCCTCCGCGACCTCCCGCATCTGGACGGCGTCGTACCCGCCGCGCGCCGCCAGCACGGTCGCGGTCCGCAGGATCCGCCGGCGCCGCTCCGCCTGCCGGGCGGTCAGCGGCTGCTCCTGCGGCTGCGGTGACGGCAGTGACGGCGGTGACGAGGGTGACGTGGTCGGCTGCGGTGGCGTTGGTGAGGTCGGTGAGGTTGGTGACGGCAAGGACGCTCCCGGGCGTGGCGCGAATCACCAGCCCTGGATCCGGAGCGGAAGCTACGGGCCGGTATCTTCGAGGTCTCTCATTGTTCACATGGTCACCGGTGGACTCCACACCCACTGAAACCTGATCTACTTTACCGACCGGCAGCACTGACAGCAGCAGAGATGAGGGCCGACGATGACCGCGCAGCCGCTGCGGATTGCCCTGCTCTCCTACCGGGGCGACCCGTTCTGCGGCGGCCAGGGCGTGTACGTACGGCACCTCTCCCGCGAGCTGGCCCGCCTCGGCCACCACGTGGACGTGATCGGCGCCCAGCCGTACCCCGTCCTGGACGAGGTCGAGGGGCCGGGCTCGGTCCGGCTGGTCGAACTGCCCAGTCTGGACCTCTACCGCGCCGACGACCCCTTCCGCACCCCGGCGCGCGAGGAGTACCGGGGCGCGGTGGACGTCCTGGAGTACCTGACCATGCGCACCGGCGGCTTCCCCGAGCCGCTGACCTTCTCGCTGCGCGCCCGCCAGTACCTGGCCGCCCACCGCGGCCGCTACGACGTGGTGCACGACAACCAGACGCTCGGCTACGGCCTGCTCGGTCTGGACCGGCACGGCTTTCCGCTGGTCACCACGATCCACCACCCGATCACCGTGGACCGCCAGGTCGAACTGGACGCGGCCGCCGGCCGGCTGAAGCGGCTGTCGCTGCGCCGCTGGTACGCCTTCACCCGGATGCAGCGCCGGGTCGCCGCCCGGCTGGACCACATCATCACCGTCTCCGGCACCTCCAAGCGGGAGATCGCCGAGCACCTGGGTGCCGCGCCGCACACCGTCTCGGTGGTGCCGGTCGGCGCCGACACCCGGCTCTGGTCGCCGTCCGACGCGGTGGCGCGGGTGCCCGGCCGGATCGTCACCACCTCCAGCGCGGACGTGCCGCTGAAGGGCCTGGTGCACCTGGTCGGGGCGCTGGCCAAGGTCCGCACCGAGCAGGACGCGCACCTGGTCGTGGTCGGCAAGCCGCAGAAGGAGGACGGGCCGATCGCCCGCGCGGTGCGCGCCTTCGGCCTTGAGGCGCACATCGAGTTCCGGCACGGCCTGACCGACCAGGAACTGGTCGACCTCTACCGCTCGGCCGAGGTCGCCTGCGTGCCGTCGCTGTACGAGGGCTTCTCGCTGCCGGCCGCCGAGGCGATGGCCACCGGCACCCCGCTGGTCGCCACCACCGGCGGGGCGATCCCCGAGGTCGCAGGACCGGACGGCGAGAGCTGCCTGGCGGTGCCCCCGGGCGACCCGGACGCGCTCGCGGCGGCGCTCGGCCGGCTGCTGGACGACCCGGAACTGCGCGCGAGACTCGGCGCGGCGGGCCGGGAGCGGGTGCTCGCCCGGTTCACCTGGGAGCGCGCCGCCGAGCTGACCGTCGAGGGATACCGGGCCGCGATCGCCACCGGGGCCGGGAGCCGGGCCCGCTCCGGACCCGGCTGGCGCTACGTGGCCTGACGAACGGCCCCGGCGGCCGGGTGGTGAGCGCCCGCACCCGTTTGCCGGTGGTGCGCGCCGCCCCGCCCGCCGCCCGTGCGCACCGCGCGCCCTCCGCGTGCGTCACGCGCCCCGCAATTTATCTGACTCGGCGTCAGGAACCTTGGGTACCGAAGGAATGGGAGTCCGCAGTGCTGACCGTTGATTTCTCGCGCTTCCCGCTCGCCCCCGGCGACCGGGTGCTCGACCTGGGCTGCGGCGGGGGGCGGCACGCGTTCGAGTGCTACCGGCGCGGGGCCAACGTGGTCGCCCTCGACCAGAACGCCGAGGAGATCGCCGAGGTCAGGAAGTGGTTCGCCGCCATGGAGCAGGCCGGCGAGGCTCCGGAGGGCGCGTCCGCGGTCGCGATGGAGGGCAACGCGCTGGCCCTGCCGTTCGAGGACGACCACTTCGACAAGATCATCATCTCCGAGGTGATGGAGCACATCCCCGACGACAAGGGCGTGCTCACCGAGATGTTCCGGGTCCTCAAGCCCGGCGGACTGCTCGCCGTCACCGTGCCGCGCTGGCTGCCCGAGAAGATCTGCTGGGCGCTCTCCGACGAGTACCACGAGGTCGAGGGCGGCCACATCCGGATCTACCGGGGCGACGAGCTGCTCGACAAGCTCAAGGACGCCGGCCTGGAGCCGTACGGCACCCACCACGCGCACGCGCTGCACTCGCCGTACTGGTGGATCAAGTGCGCGGTCGGCGTGAACAACGACAAGGCGCTGCCGGTCAAGGCCTACCACCAGCTGCTGGTCTGGGACATCGTCGGCACCCCCGTCGTCAGCACCCTCACCAAGGCCGCCGAGCGGGCGCTCAACCCGGTCATCGGCAAGAGCTTCGTCGCCTACGCCTCCAAGCCGCACCGGGCCGGGACGCGGGGCGGCGCCGCGGCGGAGCGGGCGACGGGCGGGGCGGAGTGACCGCCGCCGTCCCCGAGGTCCTGCTGCTCGACGGGGTGCTCGACGCCGAACAGGCCGCCGGCACCGTCCGCAGCATCCTCGCCGAGCAGCAGCCCGACGGCGCCATACCGTGGTTCCGCGGCCACCACCTCGACCCCTGGGACCACACCGAGGCGGCGATGGCGCTGGACACCGCCGGCGAGCACGCCGCCGCCGAGGCCGCCTACCGCTGGCTGGCCGCGCGCCAGAACCCGGACGGCTCCTGGTACGCCGCCTACGCCTACGGGCTGCCGGACCACGCCGACGGCGCGGTCTGCAACGCGGCCAAGGAGACCAACTTCTGCGCCTACGTGGCCGTCGGCGTCTGGCACCACCACCTCTCCACCGGCGACGACGCCTTCCTGGAGTGGATCTGGCCGACGGTGCGGCGCGCGCTGGACTTCATCGTCGCCCAGCGGCTGCCCGGCGGACCGATCGCCTGGCGGGTCGACGAGCACGGCACGGCCACCGACGAGGCGCTGCTCACCGGATCCTCCAGCATCCTGCACGCGCTGCGCTGCGGGCTGGCCGTCGCCGACTACCTGGAGGAGCCGCAGCCCGACTGGGAGCTCGCGGCCGGCCGGCTGCGGCACGCCGTCTCCCACCACCCCGAGCGGTTCCTCGACAAGGACCGCTACTCGATGGACTGGTACTACCCGGTGCTCGGCACCGCGCTGCGCGGCCCGGCCGCGCTGGAGCGGATCGCCGGGGGGTGGGACCGCTTCGTCGTCCCCGGCCTCGGCGTGCGCTGCGTCAGCGACCGGCCCTGGGTGACCGGCGGCGAGAGCGCGGAGCTGGCGATGGCGCTCTGGGCGGTCGGCGAGTCCGACCGCGCGGTGGACATCCTGCGCTGGATCCAGAAGCACCTGCGGCACGCCGACGGCTCGTACTGGACCGGGTACGTGTTCGAGGACGACGCGATCTGGCCCGAGGAGCGCACCACCTGGACGGCGGGGGCGCTGCTGCTCGCGGTCGCGGCGCTCGGCGGGGACCCGGCGACGGTGGCGGTGTTCGGCGGGGAGGAGCTGCCGGCCGGGCTGGTGGTCCAGGACTGCTGCTGACCGGCGCGCGGACGGAAGAAGGGGCGGGACCGGATCTCTCCGGTCCCGCCCCTTCGCCGTACGGGGTCAGCCGCGCTGGATGCCCGAGGTGTCGGCCAGCACGCCCTGGGTGCCGTCCTGGAGCTGGGCGACCAGCGCGGTGCCGCGCTGCTCGACCGCCAGGTACCAGGTGCCCGGGACGAGCTCGCCGACCGGGGCGCCGACCGGGTTGTCCTTCGGGGCCAGCTGGCGCGGCGCCGGGACGGCGAACCAGAACGGCGCGAAGTCGGCGGCCGGGGCCGGCTGCTGCGCGGCCTGCTGGGCGGCGGCCTGACGGGCGGCCTCGGCCTCGGCGGCCTGCGCGGCCGCGGCCTGGGCCTGCTGGGCGGCGACGTCCTGCGGCTGGCCCTGGCCCGGGACCGGCTGGCCTGCCTGCGGGGTCGGGTAGCCGTAGCCACCGGGCTGGCCGGCGAACGCGGGGGACTGCGCCTGGTTCGGGTCCTGGCCCGGGCCCGGGTAGCCGTAGTGGCCGGGCTGGCCGGGCTGGCCGGGCTGGCCCGGCGCCGGGTAGCCGCCGCCGGGCGGGAAGGCGGCGGTGGCGGCCGGACGGTCGGTGACCAGCGGGGTCTTGAGCGCGGGGATCAGCTGGCCGCCCGCGGCCGCACCGGCCAGGACGATCAGTGCGATGACGGCGAGCCAGGCGCCGATGCCGTGGCCGATGCCCTCCAGGCCGCCGCCGAGCGACCACAGCGCGGCCCAGAGCGCGGCCACCGAGAAGGCGATGCCCCACTGGTCCAGGCGCAGGCCGAGGATCTGGCGGTTGACGGCCGCCTGGCCCTGGAAACGCTGGACCAGGATCAGGGCCGCGGCGAGGATGCCGAGCAGGAAGACCGAGGGCAGGACGGGGAACAGGACGCTGTCCCAGGCGTTCGTCGAGGTGTCGCCGCAGTACTTGCCCTTGCAGTCGACGGTCCAGTACGGCAGGAAGGAGGCGATGAAGAGCAGGACGGCCGCACCTGCGACGGCGGCGTCTCCCTTGGTGAGAGCGCGCAGATTCACTAACGTTCCCCTCGTTGGTGTGTCGTGGTCGGCGGGTTTCGGTTCCGGCGCCCGGCCGGTGTGGTGTCGGCGCCCGCCCGGTCCACTGACCGGCCGGAAAACCCCGAACGGACCAGAAGCCTAGGGCCAACGGCCGCGCGGGTGCACGGCAGGGCACGGGAACGGGGCGAAGTCGTTGCAAACCACGCGGTTCCGACCAGGTGGTTTCCGGCTCCGGCCCGCCGGGCTCCGCCCCGGACGGCACCGGGCTCCGCGGGCTCCTACCGGGTGGTCAGGAACGCCGTCAGCGCGTCGGCGATCCCCTGGGCGGCCTGCTGGCGCCACTGAGGATCCGTCATCCGGCGGGCGTCCGCCGGGTTGCGCATGTTACCGCACTCGATGAACACCTTGGGGACGGTCGAGAGGTTCAGTCCGCCGAGGTCGGAGCGGGTGTCCAGGCCCTGGCTCGCGGTGTAGTCGGCATAGGGCTCGCCGGTCGCCCGGTGGAAGTTCTCGCGCAATAGGAGGCCGAGCCGGTGCGAGGGGTCGACGATCGCCGCGGTGTTCGCCTTCCCCGCGACCACCTTGGCGGGCATGATCACATGGAACCCGCTGCCGCTCGCCGGGCCGCCGTCGCCGTGCACCGAGACCGCCGCGTCGGCGTGGGAGGTGTTGCCGGCCCGGGCGCGCTCGTCGATGCACGGGCCCCAGGGGCGGTCGCCGTCGTGGACCAGCACCACGGTGGCGCCCCGGGCGGCGAGGATCGTCCGGGCCCGGCGGACCACGTCCAGGGAGTAGTCGGCCTCGGTGTAGCCGGCGTCGGTGGAGGTGCCGGTGGTGTCGCACTCCTTGCGGGCGTTGCCGATGTCGACCTTGCGGTTGATCTCGGCGGTGTGGGCGAAGCTGCCGGTGTTGTGGCCCGGGTCGAGCAGGACGGTGCGGCCGGCCAGGGTGGTGGTCGTGGGGGCGGCGGTGGGTGCGCCGGGTGCGGTGGGGGCCGGGGCGGGGAACGCGGGGTCGGTGGCGGCGCCGGTGGTGGGGGCAGGGGCGGGGCCCGTGGCGGCGGGGCCGGGCGTGTCGGTGCTCGTCGCGGCGGGTGCGGTGGGGGCCGGGGCGGGGTCGGGGGTGCCCCGGTCCGGGCCGCCGACGGCCTGCCAGCCCAGCCAGCCCGCCAGGCCGAGCGGGGCCAGCACGGCGGCCGCGGTCACCGTGCGCAGCAGCGGGGACCGGCGGCGCGGGCCGGCGGGGGCGTCGTCGGGTGCGGCGCTGTCGGGGGAATCGCTGCCGGATGCGTCGTCGGGCGCGTCGTTCGCGGGGGCGGCGGCGTCGACCGGGTCCGTCGGCCGGGGCGGCTCGGTCGGTCCGGCCGGCTCGGTCCGCGCGGCCCGGTGGCGGGTGGTGCGAGTCACGGGTGGGTCAGATCCGGTCCTGGGTACGGGCGGTGAAGCCGAACTGGTCGGCGATCACCTTCCACTTCGTCACGAAGTCCTTCTTCGCCTGGGTGGCCCTGGGGTTGAGCTCGTCGGCGCGCTTCTTGTCGGCGGTGTTCGGGGCGCTGCCCGAGCAGCCCTGGTTGGCGACCGTCCGGGCCCAGCTCGCGTACGCCCGGTCGATGTCGGCGGACAGCTGCCAGGCGGACTTCAGCGACTGCACGGCCTCCGCGCCGCCCGGGAGGTCGGTGGCGCTCAGCGTGGCCAGCTTGGCGAGGAGCTCGTCGCGCTGCTTGGCGCCGTTGTCGAAGACCTGCGCGGCGGCGTCGATGTCGGGCTTGGCCGGGCAGCTGTTCACCTTGGCGACCGCGTTGCCGATCGGGGCCTTGGCGCTCTCGCCCTGGCCGAGCAGCTCGTCCAGGGCCTTGGCCTGGGCCTGCGCGTTGGGCCCGCCGGCGGTCGCGGTCGGGCTGGGGGTCGCGCTCGCCGCCGCGCTGTCGGAGGCGGCCGGGGTCGGTGCGCCGGCCGAGCCGCTGGGCGCGGGGGCGGGCGGCGGGTTCCCGGACGCGTCGGCGCCGCCGGTGGCGGCGGCGGACGGGGCGGCGGGGCCGGCCTGGTCGGTGTCGGGGCCCTTGTCCCGGATCGCCCAGAGGACGCCGCCGCCCAGGGCCAGCACGAAGAGCAGGGCGAAGGCGATCAGCAGCGGCGCCCGCCGGCTGCCGGCGCCGTCCTCGTCGTCGGGCTCCGCGTAGCCGGTCGGATAGTCGTGCTGGGGGTAGTCGTGCTGCGGGTACTCGTGCGACGGGTGGCCGGGCTGAGGGGGGCCCGGCTGGTAGTGGCCGGGGTGGCCTGGGTGGCCGTACGGGGCCTGGGCGCCGTAGCCCTGCTGGGGCGGCGGCGGGAACGCGGCCTGCTGCGGGTGCCCGGCCTGCTGCGGCGGCTGGTGGGGCGGGCCGTAGGACGGGCCGGCGGCCCGGGCGGCCTGCGGGAACGCCGGGTCGGCCCGGGGCGGCAGCGGCCCGGGGGCGGCGGGCTGCGGCGGCACCGGCTTGGGGAGGAAGGCCGTCGGGGCGTCGTCGGCGGGCGACTGCGGGGGGAGCGGGGGCGCGGCGGGGGCGGTCGGCGGCGGGGCGGGCGCGGCGGGAGCCGCCGGCGCGGGGGGCTGCTGGGGACCGCGCACCCAGCCGCCCGCACCGCCCCGGGCGGTCGGGTCCCAGACCGCCGGAGCGGTGTTCTGCTGGTCCGTCATCTGTGCTGGCCCCCACGGTCGGCCCGGGTGCGCTCCGCCCGGATGCTCTCTGCTGGTGTCATGCGGCCGTGCCGCGATCGCGGGCGTCCGCGACCGCGCGGACACCGTACCGTTCGCGCCCCCGCCCGACAGCCCCGGCACGACGTTAGAGCATCCGTGATCGCCCGTGGGCACGGTCGGCCGATTCCGGACACCCCGGCCGGCGCCTGGTCGCGTGGGGGGAGCCGCTCAGCCGGCGGCGCGGCGGCGCAGGACGCGCAGCGACCCGGTCACCGAGACCTCCTCGAAGCCCTCGTCCAGCGCCCGCAGGTACACCCGGTAGGGCGCCTGGCCGCCGTCGGCCGGGTCGGGGAAGACGTCGTGGACCACCAGCAGGCCCTCGGGCGCCAGGTGCGGCGCCCAGCCCTCGTAGTCGGCGGTGGCGTGCTCGTCGGTGTGGCCGCCGTCGATGAAGACCAGGGCGAGCCGGCCGCCCCACAGCGCCGCGATCTGCGGCGAGCGGCCGACCAGCGCGACCACGTGGTCCTCCAGCCCCGCCGCGTGCAGGGTGCGGCGGAACCGGGGGAGGGTGTCCATCCGGCCGACCTCCGGGTCGACTAGCGTCGGGTCGTGGTACTCCCAGCCGGGCTGCTGCTCCTCGGAGCCGCGGTGGTGGTCGACGGTCAGCGCGACGGTGCCGGCCTCCCGGGCGGCGTCGGCCAGCAGGATCGCGGAGCGGCCGCAGTAGGTGCCGATCTCCAGCACGGGCAGCCCGGTCCGGCGCGCGGCGGTCACGGCGGCGGCGTACAGCGCGAGGCCCTCGTCGACGGGCATGAACCCGGTCGCGTCCTCGAACGCGGCCAGCACCTCGGGCCGGGGGCGCGTGGAATCCAGGAGGTCGGACATGGTGCTGCTCCTCGACGGGGGTGCCGGTGTGTTTGCTGGTCGCCGTCGGACCCTACTCGACGGTACGTCCCCGGGCCGCGGGCGCCCTCGCACCCCTGCCCTCGCACCCCTGCCCCCGCACCCCTGCCCCCGCACTCTTCTGCGCGGAGCGGCGCCTGAGTGGGAAGTCGGCCGGTCCGACTTCCCACTCCGGGGCCGGGCGTGCGGCGGTCGGTCAGCCCGCGAGCAGGGCGCGGGCGACCCGGGTGCCGTGCGGGGCGAGTTCGGCGGCGATGGCGGCGGTCTCGTCCGGCGCGCAGGTGACGGCCGCCGGGAGCGGCGCGCGGCGGCCGAGGAGCGCCAGCCGCAGATGGGTCGGCGGGTGCGAGGCGTCCACCGTGTGGCCGTCCTTCCGCGAGCGGCGCAGCAGCCGCTCGCGCTCCAGCGGCGGGATCGCGGCCAGGTGCTCGCGCAGCTGCGGCCAGAGCGCGGTGACGTCCGGTCCCGGAGCGGCGTCCCGCCGCCCGGACCGCGGCCGGGACTGGATCTCGGCACGCAGCCGCATGGTCACCGTCCCGGTCGCCGGACCGAGCAGCAGCGTCTCCAGCATCCCGCCCGCCGCCTCGGTCGACGCGACCCGGGCACCGAACCCGTCGGCCCTGTACTCCGCCTGCTGCCCGGCCCGCGCCGTGAGCCGGTCGAGCAACAGGTAGGCCCGGTAGGGCAGTTGGCTGACGAGGTGCAGGAAGGCGTTGCCGATGTGGTCCCCGATCAGCGACAGCAGCGCCACCACGCCGTACCCTCCCCGGGGCCGCTCGCGCGGCCGGGAGAGGTCGTACCAGTGCGCCAGCGCCCCCATCGCCGAGCCGAGCCACAGGCCGCGCCGGTTGTCGCCGTTGACCTGGTGGGCGAGTTCGTGCCCGAGCAGCGCGACCCGCTGCCGGTCGTCCAGCGCCTCCCAGAGCGGCAGCCCGATCGTGAGCACCGACGTCCGGCGCAGCCCGACCACCCCCATGGACGCGTTGAAGTCCTCGGTGACCCGGATCACCCCGACCGGCGGCGCCCCGAGCGCGGCGGCGACCCGGTCGGCCAGCCCGTACAGCGCGGGGGCCTCGGCCCGGCTCAGCACGCCCGTGCCGCTCGGCACCCGGCCGAGCCGTGGCCGGAGCAGGAAGGCGACGGCGAGCAGGAGCGCGCCCAGGCAGCGCAGCGGCGTGTTGCCGGTGACGAGCAGCCAGGCGGCCGCCCCCGCCACGGCGAGGGTGACGGCGTGGACCGGGACGGCGAAGGCCGAGGCGGCGAGCCAGTCGCGGCGGGTGGTGTCGCTGCGGCCGGCCACGACCTCCTCGAACAGTCGCTCGGTCCGCTCGGCCGCCGCCCGCTCCCGGGCCAGCTCCTTCGCGGACCTGGCGCACTCCGCGGCGGCCTCCTCGGCGGGAACGAGGTTCCACTCGCAGGCCGGGCACCAGGCGGTGAACCGGGGGTCGGGGTCGATCGGCCCGGAGCACGCCGGGCAGGAGCGGGGGCGGTCGGAGGCGGACAACGTGGGCGCAGGTGCGGGCGCGGGAGGCAGCGGAGCGGCGGGGTTCGGCACGGCGGCTGATCATGCCAGGCGCCCCGGACCTGGGGGAACCCTTCGGTCCGTCGGGCTTCACCGGTTCGAGGGGCGCGGGTGGAACGTGTTCTACTCCGCCCCGGCGCGCCGTGCCAGAATCGGCCCGACCAGCGATCCGAGACGGACCCCGGAGCAGCCCCATGCGCGCAGCCATCCTGCACAAGACCGGTCAGGAGACGCTCGACGTCCGCGACGACGTCGAGGCCGTGGGCTTCGGTCCCGGCAAGGTGCGGGTCCGGCTGCGCGCCGCCAGCCTCTGCCACTCCGACCTCTCGGCGATGAACGGAGTCCTGCCCCAGCCCGCTCCGTTCGTCCCCGGCCACGAGGGCGCCGGGGACGTCGTCGAGGTCGGCGAGGGGGTGACGGACCTCGCCGTGGGCGACCGCGTGGTGCTCTGCTGGATGGCGCCCTGTGGCCGGTGCGCGCACTGCGGGAACGGCCGCTCGCACCTCTGCGTGGCCAGCCTGCGGCGGCTCGGTGCGCCCAACTTCCGCTTCGGCCCGGGCTCCGGTGCCGGGTCCGGTGAGGCGTCCGGCTTCTACGGCACCGGCGCCTTCGCGGAGGAGGTGGTGGTCGAGCGCGACGCCCTGGTCCCGGTGCCGGCCGACCTCCCGTACGAACTGGCCGCGCTGATCGGCTGCGGCGTGACCACCGGCATCGGTGCCGCCGTCCACACGGCGCGCGTCGAGCCGGGCGCGTCGGTCGCGGTGATCGGCGCCGGCGGCGTGGGCGTCGCGGCGGTGCAGGGCGCGCGGGTCTGCGGTGCGGGCCGGATCGCCGTGGTCGACCCGGTGGTCTCCCGCCGGGAGCGGGCGCTGGCCTTCGGCGCCACCGAGGCGCTCGCCCCCGAGGACCTCAAGACGGTGGCCAGGAGCCTGCCGGGCGGCGGCTTCGACTACGTCTTCGAGGCGGTCGGCCGTTCGGCCACCGTCCGGGCCGGATACGGCGCGGCCCGGCGCGGCGGCGCCGTCGTGGTGATCGGCGCCGGGGCGCAGGACGACCTCGCGAGCTTCAGCATGGGCGAGCTGTTCTTCAACGAGAAGCGGCTGCTGCCCTCGCTGTACGGCGGCGCGCCGCTGGTGCGCACCGTCGCGCTGGTGGTGGAGCTGTGGCGGGCCGGGCGGATCGACCTCGCGGGGATGATCACGCACCGGGTGGAGCTGGCGGAGGTCAACCGGGCGCTCGCGCAGATGCGCAGCGGCGAGGCGCTGCGGACGGTCGTGACACCGGGCTGACGCCCTGCTGAACGGGGGTGGGGTGAACGGGGCGGGGCCCGCCGGACGTCGTCCCGGCGGGCCCCGCGGCGCGGTCGATCAGCCCTGGTCGGCGGCGGCCCGGTGACGGCCGTGCGGGTCGGCCTCGGGGCTGTCGTCGGCGGCCGACGGGCCGCGGTGGCGACCGTGCGAAGCGGTGTCCTCGGCCGTGGTCTCGTCGGTGTCGGTGAGGGTGTCGGACATCAGAATCGTCATTTCCTTGCGAGGGTGCAGATGCTTCGGCGCCCGGCCGGCACATCCTGGGCGCGGTCCGTACCCCGGCCGCCACCTTAACCGCCGGGGCGGGCGAGATCCTATCGATGTCACCCCGCCCGCCCGAGCACCGGCACGTCCCCGAGCAGCGCACTCACCCACCCGCATCCGGCCCGGACCGCCCCGGAGCGAGGGGCCGACGGACCCGACCTCCCGCGCCGCCCGGCGGGCGCGGCATCGGTGCGGCGGCGTGGCGTGGGAAGTCGGCGGGTCCGGCTTCCTGCGGGGGCAGCGCTGCGCCGTCTTCGCCTGTCCGGACAGGCGAAGACGGCAGCAGGGGCTTTCGTGCTACTCGCCGGTCTTCACTGCTAGCTGATGGTGAAGATCAGGCAGGTCAGGATGAGACAGGTGTACTGGCAGCCGCCGCCGTGGCCGGTCAGCCCGACGGACTCGGTCTCCGGCAGGTCCTGCAGGGCCGCGAGGTCGGTCTCGAAGTCCACCATGTTCTCCATGATCGGGTTCCTCCCCTTGATGGTTGCGCCCGTCGCGATGTGCGGTGCGGGCGCCTCTCGGTGACCCCGGGCGGCTAGGTCCGCCGCCGTGGGGTGGTTCCCCCGGCCGCGCAGGGCCGGGGAGTCCGTGGGTTCGGCGCGGGCCTATCCCGGGCGGCCGGTGCGGAGGAACGCGGCGAGCAGTTCGTGCAGCACCGCTCCGCCCTCCTCGGCGAGGACCTCGTGCCCGGCCCCCGCCGCCTCGACGTAGCGGAAGTCGGTCCCCTCCGTGCGTCCGATCCGCAGCAACTCGTGCCGCAGTGCACGCGATTGGCTCACCGGCACGACCTCGTCCCGGTCGCCGTGGACGACCAGCAGCGGTGCCCCGATCCGGTGCGCGAGCTGGAGCACGTCGCGCGGCCCCCGGGCGTCCGCGATCGGCTCGCCGCCGCCCAGCCGGGTGGTCAGCGCCCGTACGGGGGGCGAGGCTTCGGTCAGCAGCCGGGCGCCCGACAGGAACGGTGCGACGACCGCGCAGCGCGTCACGTGCTCGGCCGGCGCGTGCGCGGTCGCCAGCAGGGCGAGGAACGCGCCGTAGCTGACGCCGAACAGGGCCGGCGGCTCCAGGCCCAGCGCGGCACGCTGGCCGGCGACGGCCTCCAGCAGGTACAGCACGTCGTCGAGGTCCGGCCCGCCCCAGGCGCCCCGGATGGCCATCGCGTGCGCCAGCCCGTAGCCGGTGGAGCCGCGTTGGTTCGGCGCGAGCACGGCCAGGCCCTCGGCGGCCATCCGTTGCAGGGCCGGGTCGAACTCCAGCCGCCAGGCGTCCGCCGGCCCGCCGTGCAGTGCCAGCACCAGGTGCGGGCTGCTCAGCCAGGCGTCCCCGCCGTACACCACGGCCTCCAACGGCCCGGCCGGTCCTGCGAGTTCGAGGCTCTGGGCGGGGTGCCAACGCCCGCCGTCGCCCGGTTCCGCGGAGCCCTCCAGGCGCCAACCGGGCGGCGGTGCGCTGGAGTTCGCGCGGCCGACGGCGCCGGGCCGCCAGGGCAGGACGGTGTCCCGCCAGGGCCCGGGCAGTCCGGAGCCGAGCGGCGCCAGTTGCAGCGGCAGCGGCATCGGCGTCGGGGCGGACACGGTGGCCGCCGGGTCGTGCGCCAGCAGCGCGTCCACGTCCAGGGTGGCGAGCGCGGTCGGGTGGTCGGGCGCCGAGTACGGCACCCGCAGCCCGCCTGCCGACCAGTTCCCCACCGCGCCGATCCGCCCGGGCGGGACCGGCAGCGGGTCCAGCCGCCCGGCGGCCGGTCGCCACAGCGCGAGCGAGCAGCCCGCGCCGTGGTCGACCTGGATGGCCACCCGGGCCCCGTCCTCGCCCGGCCGCAGGGCCACCGGCCGCAGGAACATGCCCGCGACGTGCAGGGCCTCCGGGAACCGCAGCGGTTCGCCGCCGCCCAGCACGCCCCAGCCGATCCGGTCCGCGCCGGGCGCGTCGCTGCGCACCATCGCGAACCGGCTGTCCGGGTCGAAGAGCACCAGTCGGTCGTTGCTGCGCCCGCCGATCTCCAGCAGCGGGGTGACACCGGCGGTGCGCAGGTCGAGCGCCACCGTGCGGACCAGGCCGTCGCGCACCCGGTCGAGCGCCAGCAGCGTGCCGGTGTGGTCCAGCCAGACGCCCCCGCCGTGCAGGCCCGGGATCTCGGCGACCTGCTGCGGCGCGGAACCGTCGGCCCGCACCAGCCAGACCGTGGTGGCCGGCCGGGTGTCGCTGCCGAGGGCCAGCGCGACCGGCGCCCCGGGGCCGGACGGCGCGCCCGCCGGGAGCGGCAGGAGGCGCAGGCCGGGCATCCGCAGGGTGGCCAACGGCCGTTCGGTGGTCGACGGCCGGCCGTCGGGGGCGGTGGCGGCGTGGAGCGTGACCAGGTCGTGCCGTTCGCCGTCGTGCCGGCAGACCAGCACCGAACCGTCGGGCAGGGCGACCAGTTGGGAGCGGAGGCTCTCGAAGCGGTTGGCGGGCAGGTGCAGGCCGGCCGGGGTGGCGGGCCCGTCCGTCGGGAGGCGCCAACTCTCCACGTACCAGCCGCCGTCGGCCGCGGAGGCGAGGCAGGCGGCGTGGCCGCCGTCGGCGGAGAAGGTGAAGCTGAGCCGGCGCAGTGCCCGGGTGGTGGCGCGGGTGGCCACGGTCATGTCGTCACCGTCCCGGGCGGGTTCGGGTTCGGGGTCGGGGTCGGGTCCGTCCAGAGCCGGGGGCCGCCGTGTCGCAGTCGGAGGAGGAAGGCCAGCGCGCCCGCCGTTCCGGTGCCGTACGCGGGGGCGGAACCGGTGCCGGTCTCGTCCGGCAGGACGGTCAGGCCGTCGCGCAGGGCCGACCTGGCGGCGATGAGGGCACCCAACCGGCCTGCTGCGGCGTGGTGGTCGGGATCTCCGGTGGCCTCGGCGAGGTCGAGCAGGAACTCGCCGTCGCCGGCCAGGCCGTGGCAGGCGGTGGTGCCGCTGTGCCAGCGCCCGGCGGTCACCGCCCGGCCGGCGGCCACGGCGAGCCGGTGCGCCTCGGTGTCGCCGGTGGCGCGCCAGAGCCGCACGAGGAAGGTGCCCACGCCGGAGGAGCCGCTGCACCAGTGCGCCAGCCGGACGTGCTCGGGGTCGTCGGCGCTCTGCGGCCACCAGGCGGCCGGGGCTCCGGTGGAGGCCGAGGTGTCGAGGCGGGCGGTGGCGGCGAGCGTGCGGCCCGCCGCGCGGGCGCCGTCGAGGAGCGGGCCGTCGCCGGTCGCGCCGGCGGCGGCCAGGAGGAAGGCGCCGACCCCTGCGACGCCGTGGGCGTGGCCGAGGTGGGTGATCCCGGCGAGCGCGGAGTCGAAGTCCGGCGGCACCGGCCACACCGTCCCGTACGGCGCCTGCTGTGCGGCGGCGAGCAGGCCGTGGCCGCAGCGGACCGCCCGGTCGAGGAACCGGGCCGGTCCCGCCACTGATCCCTCCGGACCATCCGCCGCACATCGGAGCTGGAGGAAGCCGGCACCGGCCGCGCCGTGGCAGACGTCCGGGTTGGGCCACTCGACGGGTATCCGGCCGGCCAGCTCGGCCGCCCGCCCGGCCAGGGCGTGGTCGCCCAGGGCGCGGGCGGCGTCCAGCAGCGCCCAGGCGGCGCCCGACCGGCCGAAGTGCAGGCCGGGCAGGACGACCGGCTCGGCGGCGCACCGGCGCTCGATCCAGTCGGCGGCGGTCCGGGCGGTCGTCCGGGCGGTCTCCCGGACGTCTTCGGGCAGGCCGGCGGTCGCGGCGGCCCGGGCGAGTACGGCCAGTACCCCGGCGGCGCCGTGCTGGACGTTGCACGGGTCGGACCGCTCGCCGGCCGGCACCACGGGCCAGAGGCGGTCCCGCCGGGAGGGCGTGGCGGTGACGGCGAGCTGCCGCAGTCCGTCGTGCAGCACCCGGTCGAGGACGGCCGCCGCGCGGTCACCGCTCGCGGCGCGGCCTGCGCGCACGTGGCGGGAGCGCGGGCCGTCGGGGCGGGCGGCCTTCGGAAGCGGCGGCACGCCGTCGGCGCCGGGTGCGCCGACGTCGGTCACGGGGGCTACGGGCGGGGCGTCGTCCCCGTCGCAGGGCGTCCCCGGAGCCTCCGTGTCCCAGAACGAGGAGAGGGGCACGCACACGCCGGCCGGCTGCCCGCCCTCCGGCGGCTCCTCGGCGGCGGGCTCCGGTGCCTCCGGCCAGGGGGCGGGGTCGGCGGCCGTCAGGGACTCCCGGACCCGGGGCAGGCTCCAGCGGTCCCGCGGGTCCTCCGCGCGGAGGCCGAGGACGGCCGGGGCGAGCCGGTGGGCGGTGGTGCCGCAGC
The DNA here is from genome assembly GCF_042802195.1 of Kitasatospora sp. NPDC057500. Taxonomy (NCBI): domain Bacteria; kingdom Bacillati; phylum Actinomycetota; class Actinomycetes; order Kitasatosporales; family Streptomycetaceae; genus Kitasatospora; species Kitasatospora sp. NPDC057500. The sequence goes on from NZ_JBHVER010000077.1 coordinate 27,303, forward strand.
GGGCGGCGAGGGCCAGCCAGCGGCCCAGCCGGTCGGCGACCGGGCGGGCGTGCGGGAGGTCCTCGGGCAGCAGCGGGTCGTGGCCGGTGGCGAGGAGGAAGAGGAGCCCGCCGAGCGCGTACAGGTCGGCCTCCGGTTCGGCCGTGCGGACGCCGTCGCCGCCACGGCCCGCCGCGAGTCCGGCGAAGGGGCCGTTCCGCCGGCCGACCGGCGCGCCGGCGGAGTCCTCGGCGACCAGGGCGAGCCGCCCCGGGCCCTGCTCGGGGGCCCGGTAGCCGGGGGTGCCGGCCGAACCGGCGCGGCTGCCGGCCTCGGCGGCCAGCTCCAGGTCGACCAGCCGCAGCGAGCCGTCCGGCTGGACGAGGACGTTGCCGGGGGAGAGGTCGCGCAGCACGAGGCCCTCTCCGTGGACCCGCTCGACGAGGTCGAGCAGGGCGTGGGCCATCGGGCCGGCCTCGGCCCAGTCGACGTCGGGGCTGCCGTCGCGGCGCAGCCGGGACGCGACCCAGGCGCCCAGTGGCTGTCCGGCGATTCGTTCCTGCACGAGGAAGAGCGAGTCGTCCTGCTCGACGAGTTCGACCGGGCGCGGCGCCAGACCCTGGCCCTCCAGCCGGGCGAGCAGGGCGGCCTCGTGCCGCAGCGCGGCGCGCGCGTCCGTACCGGCGCGGTCCACCTCGATGTGCGCGCGGGCCTGCTTGACCACGACCTCGGCGCCGCCGTCGGTGTCCCGGCCGAGGAAGACGCCGCCCTTGGCGCCGTGCCGGATCGCCCCGGTGACCACGTACCGCCCGGCGAGCAGCACCCCGCCGCTGCCGCGCCGCCGCGCCGTCGGCCGTCCCGCGCCCGGCCGGTTTCCCGGGCCCGCCCCGTGCGCCCCCGACCCGTCGACGGCGGCCAGCGGGTCCCGTGCCCACGGCGGGCACCGGTACGACGCCCCGCGCACGTCCTCGACCCGCTCGCCGCCCGGCCCGCGCAGCATCGAGCGGTACCCGCCGTCGTTGCCCAGTTCGGCGCGGGCCGCGATGGCCCCGTACCGGTAGTGGACCAGGCTGCCCGGCCGGTACGGCCGGTCGGAGAGCACCACGGGACCGGGCAGGCCGTCGGTGGCCCGGTGCAGCGCGGCGGCCAGCCGCCGGAACTGCGCCTCGCCGCCCGGATAGACGGTGATGAACTTGCCGGCCGAACCCCGGTCGCTGTTGCGCGAGTTGAGCTGGTGCAGCTGCTCGGGACCGGCCGCGAACTTGAACGCGCACGGGTCCTCCGCGAGCACTTCGGTGACGGCCGCGAGCACCGCGCCGCCGACCGCCGAGGCGGCGCTGACGTGCAGCTTCCAGCCCTCGTCGGGAAGCCCGTCCGCGGACGGCCCGGCCGTGCACCAGAAGCCCCCGACGGTGACGCGCCAGCCGGCCTGCCCGCCGGCCCGCGCGTCCCCCTCGCCTCCCCGGCCTCCGGCGGCGGCCAGCGCCGTCCGCGTCATCTCCGACCACTGGCCGGCCGCATCCGGCCCGCGGTCCGCCGAGTCCGTGCCTCCGGCCGTACGCAGCGATGTGCCCGCCCCCACTCGTCACCACATCCCTTCGTCCGGTGCCGGCGCGCCCCGTCGGTGCCCACTGCTCCGGCACCGGGGCGCGCGGCCACGGCCTGAAATCGGTTCCTCGGAAATGCGCCGGGTGTGCCGTCCTGGCCGCCTCCGCCGCGGGCCCGGTCCGTCCTGCTCGCCGGGGCCGGTAGGTCCGGCGGAGCGCCTTCCCGGCCCCCTGCCGGTCGACCGGCAGGGCTGCCGTCCGGGCAACTCCCGTTCGCAGAAGTGAAGTTACGTTCGGTAGCGAGGGATGCTCAATCCGAAGCCGGTCACTTCACTCGTAAGGGTGATCCCGGTGTCGTTTCGAATTCGTGCGAACCTCCCGGTGTGCGCGGCGCACGCCCCGTCCCCCGGTGCGGACCGCCCTCGCGCGCCGGTCGAACGGGGCCGCGCCGCCCGCCCGCGCACGCCGCCACCGCAGGTTGACGCGCAGCCGTACGCCCGCACCCGCCAGGAGGAACGCGCCCGCGAGCCGCCCGCAGGCCACCGCGGGCGGAGAACCGGCGGACCGCCGCCGCCCGCGCGCACGGTAGTCTCGACAGGTGCCGAAACTGTCCGACGTCATCGCCGCCCTCGAAGAGCTGTACCCGCCGCAGTGGGCGGAGTCCTGGGACGCCGTCGGCCTGGTCTGCGGAGACCCTCAGGCCGAGGTCCGCCGCGTGCTGTTCGCCGTCGACCCCGTGCAGGCGGTCGTCGACGAGGCCGTCGAGTGGGGGGCGGACCTGGTGGTCACCCACCACCCGCTGTACCTGCGCGGCACCACCACCGTCGCCGCGACCACCTTCAAGGGCCGCGTCGTGCACACCCTGATCCGCAACGGGATCGCCCTGCACGTGGCGCACACCAACGCCGACCACGCCGACCCGGGCGTCTCGGACGCGCTCGCCGGGGCCGTCGGCGTCACCGTCACCGGCCCGCTCGTCCCGGACCCGACCGACCCGCTGGGCCGGCGCGGCACCGGGCGGGTCGGCCTGCTGGAGCCCCCGCTGACCCTCGCCGTGTTCGCCGCGAACGTCGCCAGGGGGCTGCCGGCCACCGCCGCCGGCGTGCGGGTCTCCGGCGACCCGAACCGCCTGGTCAGCCGGGTCGCGGTGTGCGGCGGCTCCGGCGACAGCCTGTTCGCCGAGGTGCGCGCGGCCGGTGTGGACGCCTACCTGACCGCCGACCTGCGCCACCACCCGGCCTCCGAGGCCGCCGAGGCGGCGCCGGTCGCGCTGGTCGACGCCGCGCACTGGGCGACCGAGTGGCCCTGGCTGCCGCTGGCCGAGCGGGCGCTGCACGGCGCCGCCGAGAAGCACGGCTGGACCGTGGAGACCCGGGTCTCCCGCACGGTCACCGACCCGTGGACCGCGCACGCCCCCATGTCCTTCCCCGCCTGACCCGATTCACAGGAGCTCTCCGCTTGAACGCCGCGCCCGCCGACCAGATCCGCCTGCTCGACCTCCAGGCCATCGACTCCAAGCTCGACCAGCTGGCCCACCGGCGGCGCAGCCTGCCCGAGCACGCCGAGATCGACAAGGTCAACGCCGACCACACCGCCCTCAAGGACCTGGTGGTCGCCGCCCAGGCCCAGCACGGCGACACCACCCGCGAGCTCACCAAGGCCGAGCAGGACGTGGAGCAGGTCCGCACCCGGGCCGCCCGCAACCAGCAGCGCCTGGACTCCGGCGCGATCACCTCGCCCAAGGACCTGGAGAACCTCCAGCACGAGATCGGCTCGCTGGCCAAGCGCCAGGGCGACCTGGAGGACGTCGTGCTGGAGATCATGGAGCGGCTGGAGTCCGCCCAGACCCGGGTCACCGAGCTGGGCGCGCGCCTGGAGCACTCCACCGTCGTGCTGACCGAGGCCGAGGGCCGCCGGGACGCCGCGTACGCCGAGATCGACGCCGAGGTGGAGAAGGTCGAGCGCGACCGCGCGGCCGTCGCCGCCGTCATCCCGGCCGACCTGATGAAGGTCTACAGCAAGCTGCGCGAGACGCAGGGCGGCGTCGGCGCGGCCCGGCTGTACCAGCGCCGCTGCGAGGGCTGCCGCACCGAGTTCTCGATCACCGAGCTCAACTCCATCAAGGCCGAGCCGGCCGACAAGGTGGTCCGCTGCGAGAACTGCTCGCGGATCCTGGTCCGCACCGCCGACTCCGGCGTCTGATCCGGTGGCGGCGCGCAGGTTCGTCGTCGAGGCGGACGGCGGCTCCCGGGGCAACCCGGGGCCGGCCGGCTACGGCGCGGTGGTCCGCGACGGCGACACCGGGCAGATCCTGGCCGAGGCGGCGGAGTTCATCGGTCACGCGACCAACAACGTGGCCGAGTACAAGGGGCTGATCGCCGGCCTGCGCGCCGCCCGGGAGATCGACCCGGGTGCCTCGGTGGACGTCCGGATGGACTCCAAGCTGGTCGTCGAGCAGATGTCCGGCCGGTGGAGGATCAAGCACCCGGACATGCAGCCGCTCGCCGCCGAGGCCCGCGAGGTCTTCCCGCGCGGGACGGTCCAGTACACCTGGATCCCGCGCGAGAAGAACAAGGAGGCCGACCGGCTCGCCAACGAGGCGATGGACGCGGGCAGGGCCGGCCGCCAGTGGGAGCCCCGGCCCGCCGCCGGGTCCGCGCCGGTCATCGTCGAGGAACCGCTGGAGACCGCCTCGCCCAGGGCGGGCTGGGCGGCCCCCGCGGACCTCGGCACCCCGACCACCCTCGTCCTGCTCCGGCACGGCGAGACGCACCTCACCCCGGAGAAGCGGTTCTCCGGAAGCGGCGGCACCGACCCGGAGCTCTCCGAGAAGGGCCGCTGGCAGGCCGAGCGGGCCGCCGAGGCGCTCGCCGCGCGGGGCTCGGTCCAGGCCGTGGTCGCCTCGCCGATGCGGCGCACCCGGCAGACCGCGGAGACCGTCGCCGCCCGGCTGGGCCTCGACGTCCGCTACGAGGAGGGGCTGCGCGAGGTCGACTTCGGCGCCTGGGAGGGGCTGACCTTCGCCGAGGTGCGGGAGCGGTACCCGGACGACCTCACCGCGTGGCTCGGCTCCACCAAGGTCCGGCCGACCGGCGGCGGCGAGAGCTTCGCCACCCTCACCCACCGGGCCGGGGCGGCCCGGGACAAGGTCCTCGCCCGCTACCCCGGGAAGACCGTGCTGGTGGTCTCGCACGTCAGTCCGATCAAGACGCTGGTCCGGCTGGCGCTCGGCGCCCCGCCGGACTCGCTGTACCGGATGGAGCTGTCCGCCGCCTCGTTCTGCGCCGTCCAGTACTACGCGGACGGCAACGCCTCGCTGCGGCTGCTCAACGACACCGGGCACCTG
>NZ_JBHVER010000078.1:0-31908 GCF_042802195.1 Kitasatospora sp. NPDC057500
CCCCGCTCGGGGGAGGGCGGCCTTCGCCGCGTTGACCTGTGGAAACCGTCACCGGCCCGGGATCGGCGGGCTCGGGCCGGCCACCGGACGACTGGCGACCGACCGGCGACCGGCTGGTGAATCGTTTTGGCTGACGGCCTCGGCGTTCCGGCTAGAGCCGGGCGGCCTTGGCGATCAGCGCGAGCGCGGCCTCGTGCTCGTCCTCCTCCAGCGGCGCCAGCAGCAGCTGCTGGACCTGGGCCACGCCCGCGGCCGAACGGTGCAGCAGGTCCTGTCCCGCCGGTGAGAGCGAGAGCAGGTTGCGCCGTCCGTCCGAGGGGTCGCGGCGCCGCTGGACCAGGCCGCGCCGGACCAGCCGGCTGACCATCTCGGCCATCGTGGCCTTGTCCAGCGAGGCGAGCTCGCCCACCGTGCGCTGGTCGGCGCCCGGCTCCAGTTCGAGGGCGTCCAGCACCGCGTACTGCGGCGCCGTCAGCTCCGAACCGACGTGCTCCGACCAGAGCTTGGTGTGCACCTGCTGGCTCACCCTGATCAGGTAGCCGATCGCCCGCTGGGCGTCCAGCATCGGTCGCGCGTCCGTGAGGACGGCGACCTGGGCCGGCTCCAGTCTGGCTATCTTGGCCATCACGCGGACGAGTTCCAGCTGCTCCTCCGAGGTGAGCGGCTCGAACAGCGTGCGCTGCACGCGGACCACTCCGCCGGTGGCCTCGCGGACGGCCTGGGCGCCGCTCTGCGAGAGAGCGAGCAACTTGCGCCGGCCGTCGGCCGGGTCTCGGCGCCGCAGCACCAGGCCGCGCCGGACCAGCCGGGCGACCATCTCGGCCATCGTGGCCTTGTCGAGCGAGGCACGCTCGCCGACCGTGCGCTGGTCAGCGCCCGGTTCGAGGGCGAGAACCAGCAGGACCGCGAACTGCGGAGCCGTGAGATCGGCTCCGACGTGTTCGGACCACAGTCGCGTGTGGACCTGCTGTGCAACGCGGATGAGGTGTCCGGGCGACTGCTGCAGTCGCGCGGACACGCGGGTCGTCGGGATCTCCCCCAGCACCATGTATCCGTCCCGATGTCACACCCGGTGTGTGTGGGACACCCGGGTGGGGCAGTAACGGCGAGTGGGCGTCCCGCTGTGAGGGAGAACGTCCCAGCCGTGCAGCCGGTGGCTGCTGGCGGACACTATACAAACGGCGGGCCCTCGCTGGCAGGCAGGGGCGGATAGTAGACGCAGGTTCGGCAACATTGGCATATTTACGCGCCGAGCCGACCCGCCGGTAACCCGTTCGCAGGAGAAAGCCGACCGGCCGGTCCTTACCCACGGTCACCTGCACCTTCACCCTGGCCGAGCCCCCTACCCGCCGGTAGGGTGTGGCCACCGGGCCGGATCCGGGCTCCGGAACGGCCCCCGGGTCCCGAGCACCCCCCGAGCGGTTCCTGGGAGTTCCCTGGGCCCCGGACCGGCGCCGCACCCGCCCCGGACCCGGCGCCGGGCCGCCCGCCCGGCCGGCTCCGGAGCGCGACCGGCGCGCGACCGGCGCGCGACGGGCCCGGCCGCAACCCCCGGTCAGCTGCAACTGACCTGCAACAACACACGATTGCCCCGATCGCTCCGATGCCCCCGAGAGAGACGAGACCGAGCATGACCGAGCAGACCACCGCCCCCCGGGTCGCCGTCGTCACCGGCGCCGCGCGCGGACTGGGCGCCGCCACCGCCCTGCGCCTGGCCGCCGACGGCTACGCCGTGGCCGTCCTCGACCTGGAGGAGTCGGCCGGCCGGGAGACCGTCGAGCGGATCACCGCCGCCGGCGGGCGCGCCCTCGCCGTCGGCGCCGACGTCTCGGACGCGGCCCAGGTGCGGACCGCCGTCGAGCGGATCGCCGGCGAGCTCGGCGCCCCGGTCGTGCTCGTCAACAACGCGGGCGTGCTGCGCGACAACCTGATCTTCAAGATGACCGAATCGGACTGGGACACGGTCATGAACGTGCACCTGCGCGGCGCGTTCCTGATGACCCGGGCGATCCAGAAGTACATGGTGGACGCCGGTTTCGGACGCATCGTCAACCTCTCGTCCTCGTCCGCCCAGGGCAACCGCGGCCAGGCCAACTACTCGGCCGCCAAGGCCGGTCTCCAGGGCTTCACCAAGACCCTGGCCATCGAGCTCGGCAAGTTCGGCATCACCGCCAACGCGGTCGCCCCCGGCTTCATCGCGACCGACATGACGGCCGCCACCGCCGCCCGGGTGGGCATGGACTTCGAGGACTTCAAGGCCGCCGCCGCCACCCAGATCCCGGTGCAGCGGGTCGGCGTGCCCGAGGACGTGGCCCACGCCATCTCGTTCTTCGCCTCCGAGGGCGCCGGCTTCGTCTCCGGCCAGGTGGTCTACGTGGCCGGCGGCCCCCTCGACTGAGCCACCGGACCTACACAGGGTTACCACGGGGTGGGAACCGGCACGGCCGGTCTCCCGCCCCGTTCCTTTTGCCCGGACTTGGGGAAAAGCACACGAACCCCTTACGGACATTCGATCCGAAAACGCCTTTGGATCGTCCTGAAACAGACCTGCGCCGATCGGAGAACGGCTTTGCCGGGGAATTCCGAATCGGACGGGGAATCACGCTGCGTCGCTGGGTAGGTTCACCGCCGTGCATGCGCCGAGTGAACCGCCGCGCCGCCGGCAGGCCGCCCTGCTGGGCCTGGCCGCCCTCGGCTACCTGCTCGTGGCCGCCGCCGTCCTGCTCGACACCTCGCTGGTCGACCTCGACTGGAAGATCCGGCTGTACCGGCCCTCCGACCACTGGCCCGGCCTCCAGCCGCTGCTGGACACCTGGGTGGTGGCCGGTCAGCGCGGCCCCTCCGCGCTCGCCGCGTTCGCCTGGCTCGGCTGGCGCGCCCGCCGGCTGGGCCGGGTCCGGCCGCTGCTGGTGATGGGCGCGGCGCTGCTGCTGCTCAACCTCACGGTCGGCGGGGTCAAGATCGTCACCGGCCGGCTCGGCCCGCACTACGCCCACTACATCGGCTCGCCCGGGCTCTTCTCCGGCGGCACCATATTCCCGTCCGGGCACACCGCGAACGCCGTGGTCACCTGGGGCGTCCTCGCCTACCTGGCGGGCCGCTGGCGGCGCACCGGCGCGCTCCTCGCCGGAGCCACCGCCTGGTCGGTCGGCCTCACCACCGTCTACCTGGGCACCCACTGGGTCACCGACGTGCTGGCCGGCTGGGCCGCCGGACTGCTGGTGCTGCTCTCGCTCCCGCTGCTGGAGCCGCTGGTGCTGGCCGCGGAACGCCGGCTCACCCGGCGCCGGAGGAGGGCGGGCGCTATCCCTCCCAACTGCGGACGACCACCCCGTCGCGCACCGCGAGGTTGAGCCGGCCCTCCCGGTGGTCCATGGTCATCGCGGCCCCGGGCGCCAGCACCCGCACCGAGGCCCAGCCGTGCCGGCGGGCCAGCTCCTCGGCCCGTTCGACCCGCAGCCCCGCGTAGCCCTCCGCGTCCGTGTCCGTCATCGCCCCTCCCCGGCTCGCCCAGCGGACGTACGCTGGAATCGTAGACCGCCGGCGGCGGACCGGCTGCCCGGGCCGGGCGGACCGGGTCGGCGGGGACGACCGGGAGGTGACCCACGGATGCCCGCCACCACCCCGCGGCGGTGGCGCAGCGGCTCCGAGCCCGCCACCGCCCGCAGCGACCTCAAGCTGCGCTACCTGCTCGCGCTGACCTTCACCCCGCTGTTCGCGCTGGCCACCGCGGGCTTCGCGTTCTGGGCCGCGAGCGCCCCCGCGTTCGGCGCGCCGAGCCGGGGCACCCTCACCGGCTTCGCGGTGGCCTGCGGCATCCTCACCCTGTTCGCCGTGGTCGATCTCGTCATCGTCGTCCGGCGCCGCCGGACCGAACTCTGACGCGGTGTCTCCCGCGGGGTGGGAAGCCGGCCTCCGGCCTCCCGCCCCGCGAAACGGCGGCACTCAGCGGTTGCCGACCGCCTGCTTCACCAGCGTCCGCCCGAAGTCCCACATCAGGCCGCTCCCCCGGTGCGCGTCCTCCATCACGTCGGTGAAGGCCGCCATGAACCGGTCCACGTCCTGCTCGGTGATGATCAGCGGCGGGATCAGCTTGATCACCTCCAGGTGGTCCCCTGACACCTGGGTGAGGATCCGGTGGCGCTGGAGCAGCGGGACCACCACCATCTGGGCGAACAGCCCCTTGCGGGCGGCCTGGAGCGCCGTCCAGCCGGTCCGCAGCTTCAGTGACTTCGGGCGGCCGAACTCGATGCCGATCATCAGGCCGCGCCCGCGCACCTCGGCGAGCAGTTCGTAGCGGTCGACCAGGGCGGTCAGCCGCTCGCGGAAGTGGTCGCCCACCTTGCGGGCGTTCTCCACCACCCGCTCCTCCCGGAGGACCTCCAGGGTCGCCAGGCCGGCCGCCATCGCCTGGGCGTTGGAGCCGAAGCTGGCCGAGTGCACCAGCACCCGGTCCATCGAGGAGTACACCTTCTCGAAGATCCAGCCCTTGCCGAGGGTCGCCCCGACCGGCACGTAGCCGCCGGACAGCGCCTTGGCCGCGCAGACCAGGTCCGGCAGCACGCCGTCCTCGTGCTGGTAGGCGAAGAAGTCGCCGGTGCGTCCGATACCGGTCTGCACCTCGTCGCAGATCAGCAGCGCCCTGTGGTCGTGCAGCAGTTCCTGCGCCGCGCGCAGCCAGCCGGGCGGGGCGGCCTGGACGCCCTTGCCCTGGATCGGCTCGACGATCAGTGCCGCGACGTCGCCGCGCTTGAGCTCCTTGGCCAGCGCGGCGAGGTCGCCGAGCGGGATCGCGGTGTCCGGCAGCAGCGGGTCGAAGCCCTTGCGGAACCCGTTCTCGCCGTTGACCGAGAGCGAGCCGGCGGTCAGGCCGTGGAAGGCGTGGTCCGCGTAGAGGATCCGCTTGCGGCCGGTGGCGTACCGGGCGAACTTGAGCGCGGTCTCCACCGCCTCGGTGCCGCTGTTGCCGAAGAAGACCCGGTCCAGCCCGGGCGCGTGGGAGAGCAGGCGCTCGGCGAGCAGGCCGGGCAGCGGCGAGCAGTCGAAGCGGACCAGGTCCGGCAGGTCGAGGTCCATCACCTGCTGGACGGCCGAGCGGACCACCGGGTGGTGGCGGCCGAGCGCGAAGATGCCGAAGCCGGCCAGCATGTCGAGGTACTCGTTGCCCTCGGCGTCGTAGAAGTACTGCCCCCGGGCCCGCTCGTAGTACTTGTCGAAGCCGATGGTGTGCAGCATCCGCGTCAGCTGCGGGTTCAGGTAGCGGCTCTGCAGCTCGTACCGCTCGCCGCCGCGCTCGGCGAGCAGGGCGGCCAGGTCGAAGCGTGTCCCGGCGCGCCCGGCGCCGTCCACGTGCTGCTCGATCCCGCTGCGGTCGAGGCGGTCGGTGCTGTCGGGGTCAGCCGGCATGGTGCTGGTTCGCTCCTCGGTTCGGAAGTCCCCGGTCCGGTAGTCCTCGGGCCGGAAGCAGGTGCTTGGCGAAGGCGGCGGTCTGGGCGGCGACCCCGGTGCCGGTCAGCCCGGCCTCCTCCAGGATCTCGCCGCGCGCGGCGTGCCCGAGGAACTCCTGCGGCAGGCCCAGCACCCGCACCGGGACGTCCACGTCCGCGTCCCGCAGCGCCTGGGCGAGCGCCGCGCCGACCCCGCCGGTGCGGCCGTTGTCCTCGACGCTGACCACCAGCCGGTGCGCGGCGGCGAGGGCCGGCAGCGCGGGGTCGACCGGCTTGACCCAGCGCGGGTCGACGACGGTCGCGGTGAACCCCTCGGCGAGCAGCAGCCGGGCCGCGTCCAGCGCGGCGCCGGCCATGGTGCCGACGGCGACCAGCAGGATCTCCGGCCGCTCCCCGGTGCGCAGCAGGACGTCCACGCCGCCGATCTGTTCGACGGCGGGCACGGCGGGGCCGATGACGCCCTTGGGGAAGCGGACCACGGTGGGGGCGTCCTTGACCTCGACGGCCTCGCGCAGCTGGGCGCGCAGCTGGTCGGCGTCGCGCGGGGCGGCCAGCCGCAGGCCGGGGACGACCTGGAGGATCGACAGGTCCCACATGCCGTTGTGCGAGGCGCCGTCGTTCCCGGTGACGCCGGAGCGGTCCAGTACGAAGGTGACGCCCAGCCTGTGCAGGGCGACGTCCATCAGCACCTGGTCGAAGGCCCGGTTGAGGAAGGTCGCGTACACCGCCACCACCGGGTGCAGCCCGCCGGTGGCCAGGCCGGCCGCGCTGGCGACGGCGTGCTGCTCGGCGATGCCGACGTCGAAGGTCCGTTCGGGGTGGGCCTTGGCGAACTTGGCGAGCCCGACCGGCTGGAGCATCGCCGCGGTGATCGCCACCAGGTCCGGCCGTTCGGCGCCGAGGGCCAGCAGTTCGTCGCCGAAGACCGAGGTCCAGGAGACGCCGGCGCTGGGCGAGATCGGCAGGCAGGTGTAGGGGTCGATCGGGTTGACGGCGTGGAAGCGGTCGGCCTCGTCCTGTTCGGCGGGCCGGTAGCCGCGGCCCTTGACGGTGAGGCAGTGCACGATGACCGGTCCGCCGAAGCCGCGCGCCTTGGTCAGCGCGGACTCCAGGGCGGTGAGGTCGTGGCCGTCGATCGGACCGAGGTACTTGAGGCCGAGGTCCTCGAACATGCCCTGCGGGGCGAAGGCGTCCTTGAAGCCCTTCTTGGCGCCGTGCAGCGCGTCGAAGATCGGCTGGCCGACCACCGGGGTGCGCTGGAGGGCGTCCTTGCCCCAGGACAGGAAGCGCTCGTAGCCCTGGGTGGTGCGCAGCGCGGCCAGGTGGTTGGCGAGGCCGCCGATGGTGCGGGCGTAGGAGCGCTCGTTGTCGTTGACGACGATGACCAGCGGCCGGTCCTCGGCGTCGGCGATGTTGTTCAGCGCCTCCCAGGCGAGACCGCCGGTGAGCGCGCCGTCGCCGATGACGGCCACCACCGGGTCGTTCCTCCCCAGCAGCCGGTTGGCCTTGGCCAGGCCGTCGGCGTAGGAGAGCGCGGTGGAGGCGTGGGAGTTCTCGACGAGGTCGTGCTCGGACTCGGCGCGGGACGGGTAGCCGGAGAGGCCGCCCCTGGCGCGCAGCCGGGAGAAGTCCTGGCGGCCGGTGAGCAGCTTGTGGACGTAGCTCTGGTGGCCGGTGTCCCAGACGATCCGCTCGCGCGGGGAGTCGAAGACCCGGTGCAGGGCGATGGTCAGTTCGACGACGCCGAGGTTGGGGCCCAGGTGGCCGCCGGTGCGGGTGACGGCGTCGATCAGGAAGTCGCGGATCTCGTCGGCGAGCCGGGGCAGCTCGGCGGCCGGGAGGGTTCGCAGGTCCGCCGGGGACGTGATGCCGGAGAGCAGTGACATGGCTTTTCACCTCACGACTCGGAGCGGTGCGCCGGGTGCGCCGCCGTGGCCGCGCCCGCGGGGTGGTCCGGCCCGGGTCGGTGCCCGGGCCGGACGGGGGCGGGCGGCGCGGTGCGCCGGCCGCCGGGGAGTGCGCTCAGCGGCTCCGGCTGGAGCCGACGGTATCGGTGATCGCCCGCAGGGACTCCTTGAGGGAGCCCATGGTGGCGAGGACGGCGGTCGGCTCGTAGCCGCAGTGCGCCATGCAGTTGGAGCAGCGGGCGTCCTTGCCGCGGCCGTACTTGTCCCAGTCGGTCTTCTCGATCAGCTCGCGGTAGGTCGGCACGTAGCCGTCGGCCATCAGGTAGCAGGGCCGCTGCCAGCCGAACAGCGAGTAGTTGGGGATGCCCCAGGCGGTGCACTCGAAGTCGACCTTGCCCTCCAGGAAGTCCAGGAAGAGCGGGCTGTGGTTGAGCCGCCAGCGCCGCCGGTTGCCGCCGGCGAAGGTCTTGCGGAACAGCTCGCGGGTCTGTTCGACGCCGAGGAAGTGGGCCTGGTCGGGCGCCTTCTCGTAGGCGAACGCCGGGGAGATCATCATCTCGTCGACCTTGAGGTCGTCGTTGAGGTAGTCGAGCACGTCGATGATGGTCTGCGGGGTGTCGGTGTTGAAGAAGGTGGAGTTGGTGGTCACCCGGAAGCCGCGCCGCTTGGCCTCCTTGATCGCCTCCACCGCCTCGTCGAAGGTGCCCTCCTTGGCCACCGAGGCGTCGTGCCGCTCGCGCAGCCCGTCGATGTGCACGGTGAAGGTGAAGTACGGCGAGGGCTTGAACTTGTCGAGCTTCTTGCGCATCAGCAGCGCGTTGGTGCAGAGGAACACGTACTTGCGGCGTTCGACCAGCTGCCGGACGATCTCGTCGATCTGCGGGTGCATCAGCGGTTCGCCGCCGGCGATCGAGACCATCGGGGCGCCCGACTCCAGGACCGCGCCGACCGCCTGGGCGACCGGCATCCGCTGCTTCAGCACGCCCGCCGGGTGCTGGATCTTGCCGCACCCCTCGCAGGCCAGGTTGCAGGCGAAGAGCGGTTCCAGTTCGACGATCAGCGGGAATTTGTCGCGTCGCTTCAGCTTCTGCTGCATGAGGTAGGTGCCGACCCGCACGGTCTGGCGCAGCGGCATGGCCATGGCTAGCTCGCCTCCTGGGGGAGCGTCGAGGATGTGGGGTGGTTGAGGGCGGCGGGCGCGGGGCGGCCGCGCGCCGGCCGGTCGTTGCGAAGGTGCCAGTCGACCAGGGCGGGCACCGTGGAGCGCAGCGCCCGCCAGGCGCGGACGCCGGCCGGCAGGGTGCCCGGGCGCAGCAGCTCGCGCTCGGGCGTGTCGACCACGACCCGCAGGACCGCCGCGGGCAGGCCGGGGCGCAGCTCGCACAGGGCCGCCAGTACGGCGGCGGCCTCCATGTCGACGGCGAGCGCGCCCTGGAGGTGCAGGGCGCGCCGTTCCAGGCCGCGCACCACGTGGTCGGCGGTGTGGTGCACGCCGGTGTGCGCGGTCAGGCCGCGCACGGTGAGGGCCCGGGTGAGCGCCGGGCCGGAGTCGACGGCGAAGTGGTTGCCCTCGGCATCGCGCACCCCGTCGGCAACGATCACGTCACCGGGCGTTATTCCCGGCGCGACGGCGGCGCCGAAGCCGGCCACCACGACCGCGCCGTAGCCGCCGGGGGCGGCGGTGAGCAGCCTCCTGACGGCGAGTGAGGCGCGCCGCCGGCCGACCCCGGTGCGCACCACGACGGGCGGGCCGCCCGCCGCGCCGCGCCAGTCCCCGCCGCGCAGGGCCCACACCTCGGGGCCGAGCGCGCAGAGGACCAGCAGCGGGGAAGCGGTCACCGGGACGCCCCGATCGCCGCCGGTCCGCCGGCCGGGCGGCCGGTGGCGGGGGTGCCGTGCAGGTAGCGGCCGAGCGCGGTGACCGGGAACACCAGCCGGTACAGGTGGTAGTTGATGGAGAAGTCCCACGGGAAGCCGGTGCCGGTGAACTGGGGCTCGTCCCAGGTGCCCTCGGGCAGCTGGGTGCGCACCAGCCAGTCGGCGCCGCGCTCGACGGCCGGGTTGGCCCGGCCGTCCGGTCCCTCGCCGGCCGCGAGCAGCGCCATCAGCGCCCAGGCGGTCTGCGAGGCGGTGGACTCGCCGCGCCCGGCCCAGCGCTCCGGGTCGTCGTAGGAGCGCATGTCCTCGCCCCAGCCGCCGTCGCCGTTCTGGCGGTCCTCCAGCCAGCGCACCGCCCGGCGGATCGCCGGGTGCTCGGCCGGGACGCCGGCGGCGACCAGCGCGGGCAGCACCGAGCCGGTGCCGTAGATGTAGTTGGTGCCCCAGCGGCCGAACCAGGAGCCGTCCGCCTCCTGGTTGCGCAGCAGCCACTCGACGCCGCGCCGGGTGCGCGGGTCGTGCGCCCGGCCGACCTCGGCGAGCATCTCCACGACGTGCGCCGTGACGTCGGCGGACGGCGGGTCGACGACCTCGCCGAAGTCGCAGAACGGCAGCTTGTTCGGCAGGGTGCTGGTGTTGTCGACGTCGAAGGCGCCCCAGGCGCCGTTCTTGGACTGCATGCCGAGGTTCCAGCGCACGCCCCGGTCGACGGAGCCGGCCACCTTGGCGGGGTCGGGGTGGGCGACCCGGCGCAGCGCGAGCACCACCTCGGCGGTGTCGTCGATGTCCGGGTAGGTGTCGTTCTCGAACTCGAAGGCCCAGCCGCCGGGGGCGAGCGCGGGCCGCTGGACGGACCAGTCGCCGCGCTTGGTGATCTCCTCGCCGAGCATCCAGTCGACGGCGGAGACCAGCGCCGGGTGGTCGGCCGGGACGCCGGCGTCGACCAGGGCGATGGTGGCCAGGCAGGTGTCCCAGACCGGGGACTGGCAGGCCTCCAGCCAGCGCCGGCCGTCGGGGGTGTGCACGGTGAAGCGGTCGAAGGAGGCGAGGCCGGCCCGCATCACCGGGTGGTCGAGCTCGTAGCCCTCCAGGTGCAGGGCGATCAGCGAGTAGACGGCGGGGGGCTGGATGCCGCCCCAGCAGCCGTCGGCCTCCTGGCGTTCGACGATCCAGCGGCAGGCCTGGGAGAGCGCGAGGCGGCGCAGCGGGCGCAGGGCGCGCCGGTGGTAGGCGTGCAGGACCTTGTCGAGGCGTTCGAACAGGCCGTCCCAGCTGGTGGCGGGCGCGAGCGGCCGGGCGGGGAAGGGGTCGTCCGGGTCGGTGTGCAGCTCGGTGAGCGGGAAGGGTGCCGGGCGGACCGGGCGGTGGGCGGAGACGATGGTCAGCGGGACGATGGTCTGCCGGGCCCAGCAGCCGAAGGCGTAGATGTTCAGCGGGAGCCACTTCGGCAGGAACATGATCTCCGGCGGCATCTCGGGCAGCCGGTCCCAGGGCCACCAGCCGAAGAGCGCGAGCCAGATCCGGGTGAACACCCGGGAGGCGGCGATGCCGCCGGCGGAGCGGATCCAGCGGGCGGCGGCCAGCATGTGCGGGGCGTTCGGGTCGTCCCCGGCGAGCTTCAGGGCGACGTAGGCCTCGACGGTGGTGGAGAGCTCGGCCGGGCCGCCGTGGAAGGTGGACCAGGTGCCGTCCTCGCGCTGCTGGGAGCGGATCCACTCGGCGGTCGCCTTCGTCTGCTCCTCGGTGCGGATCCCGAGGAACTGCCGGAGCAGTAAGTCCTCGGCGTCCATCGTGACGTTGGTCTCCAGATCGCCCTTCCACCACCCCTCGGAGCTCTGCAGGGAGAGCAGGTGCGTGGTGGCACGGGCCAGGGCCTCCTCGGCGGAGGCGGCGCCGTCCTGCGGTTGATCGGTCCGGCCGGCCGGGGCGTCGGGGCCGGACCCCTCGGGCTGCCACCGCCCGGCGCTCAGCAGCGCCGGGGGGAGGCCGCCCACCGCGACCGGCTCGGAATCGTACTCAGGGTCGAGCCGGCCGTCCGCGGTTGCTGTCAACGTAACGTCACCTCTCTCGTACCACCACGAATTCGGCGAGTGCGACGAAGTGCTCGCGCACCACATCGGGCATGGGCACCTCGTCCAGGGCGGCGAGGGCAGTCGTGTGCTGGCGGCGGGCCTCCTCCTGGGTCCAGGCCCGGCCGCCGGCCTTCTCGATCAGCAGGGCGCGGGCGGCCAGCTCGGTCTCGCTCTCCTCGCCGCGCCCCTTGGGGTCGGCGAGCTGTTCGGCCAGTTCGCGGGAGGCCGCGCCGCCCTCGGCGAGGGCGGCGGCGACCGGCAGGGACTTCTTGCGCTGGCGCAGGTCGCCCCAGTGCGGCTTTCCGGTGACCTCGGTGGCGCCCCAGATGCCGAGCAGGTCGTCCACCGCCTGGAAGGCCAGGCCCAGGTGCTCGCCGAAGCGCTGGAGGGAGTCGGCGGCCCGGTCGTCGGCGCCGGCCAGGACGGCTCCCAGCGCCGAGGCGGCGGAGAGCAGGGCGGCGGTCTTGCCGCCCTCCATCTCCAGGCACTCGGCGACGGTGACGGTGTCCCGCTGCTCGAAGGCGACGTCCATCGCCTGGCCGTCGATCAGTCGGCGGCTGGCGGTGTTGAGCAGCCGGACGGCGCGCGCGGCGTCGGTGGCGCTCGCGCCACCCGTGGTCGCGGCGTCGAGCAGCACCTCCGTACCGAGCGTCGCCAGGGCGTCACCGACCAGGATCGCCTGGGCCGGGCCGAAGACCGTCCAGGCGGTGGCCCGGTGGCGCCGGGTCTCGTCACCGTCCATCAGATCATCATGGAGCAGGGAGAAGTTGTGCACCAGTTCAACAGCGACCCCACCGGGCACGCCGGCCTCCGCCGGGGCGCCGGCGGCCTGGGCCGAGAGCAGGGCCAGGGCCGGGCGGACGGCCTTGCCGCCGTCCCCCGCGACCGGCGTGCCGTCGCGGTCGATCCAGCCGAAGTGGTACGCCGCGACGGTGTCCATGGGTGCCGCCAGACGGGCGACGGCGGCCCTCAGCGGCGGGGTGCAGAGCGCGCGGGTGCGGTTGAGCAGCTCCGGCACCGAGACCGGTTCGGCATGCGCCGTGCCTCCGACGGCCGTGCCGATGCGTGACTCCACGTACGTTCCCTCTCCCTGGTGGTGCCTGGCCGCGTGGGACGGCCGGACGCTGGCGGTTTTGGTGCGGCCGGTGGGGCCACGGCCGGCGAGGACGGTCGTGCCGCCGGGACCGAACGGGTGACCGCCCGCTCTGACGGGCTCGCCGCCGCCCCCGGCGGGCGGTGCGCCGGTCACCGCGGCCACCTCCCGTCGCCGCGGTCCACGGGCCGGCGCCGGCCGTCGGCGGCGAGGGCCGCGTCGGCGGCGGCGTGACCGCTGCGCACGGCTCCTTCCATGGTGGCGGGCCAGCCGGTGGCCGTCCACGCGCCGGCCAGCAGCAGGCCGGGGACGGCGGTGCGCGGGCCGGGGCGCAGCGCGGCCGTGCCCGGGGCCGGATCGAAGGTGGCGGTGCGCTCCCTGGTGACGAAGAAGTCCAGCACCTCGGCCCCGCCGGCGGCGGGCAGCAGCCGGGCCAGTTCCGGCAGGTAGCGGCGGCGCAGCTCGGCCACCGGCAGGTCGATCTCGTCCTGCACGGCGGACTGCGACAGCGCCAGGTACTGGGCGCCGGGGTGGGCCGCGCCGAGCGCGGCCCGGGCCAGGCCGGAGTGCGCGGTGCGGTCGAAGACCCACTGGACGGGTGAACCGAGCGCGGCGAAGAACGGCCGCCGCAGCACCCGGCGGTCGTAGATCACGTGCACGTTGAGGATCGGCGCGGTGCCGAACCCGGCGAGCCGGTCCTGCCCGGCGATCGCGTCCGGCGGCAGCAGGGCCGCCGCGGTGTCCTGGGCGCCGGCCAGCACCACGGTCTCGGCGGCGAGCGGCTCGTCGACGCCCTCCAACCGGACGGCGTGCTGCGGGACGGCGGGCTTGAGCTCGCTCACCCGGGCGCGCAGCAGGACCTTCACGCCGGCGCGCTCCAGTTCGGCGAGCGCCCGGTCGTGGTGGATCGCGCCGAGCGGGACGGTGGCGGCTCCGATGTCGGAGGCCCCGGGGTCGGAGAGCAGCCCGGTCTTGAACACCATGGCGGCGAGCGCCAGCGACACCTGGTCGGCCCGGGCGTTCAGGGTGGCCACGCCGACCAGGTCCCACAGCGCGGCGAGGGTGCGCTCGTTCTGGCCCCGGCTGCGCAGCCAGTCGCCGAAGGAGACGGCGTCCAGCGCCGGGTCGGCGAGGTCGAGGCGGCGCAGCGCGAGGGCGCCGCGGACCACCCGGGCCCGGTCGGCCGGGCCCAGGTGCGGGTAGCGGGCCAGGCTTCCGGCCAGGTGCAGCGGCACCGGCAGTGCGGCGCGCGACAGCCGGCCGAGGGTGCGCACGGGTGCGCCGGCGGGGCCCTCGACGCCCAGCACGGGCACTTCCAGGCGGTCCTGGAGGTGCACCAGCCGGTTGGCGCCGAGGCGCTCCAGCAGGCCCCGGTAGGCGGTGCAGCAGCGCAGGTAGACGTGCTGGCCGTTGTCGACGGTCAGCTCGCCGCGCTGGAAGGAGAAGGCCAGGCCGCCCAGCCGGGGGCGGCCCTCGGCGAGGGTGACCCGGTGGCCGGCCTCGGCCAGCCGCAGTGCGGCGGTGATGCCCGCGAGGCCGCCGCCGACCACGACAGCGGCCGGGCGCGCGGCGTCGGCTCGCCCGGTCATCGGCTCTCCCCCTCGCGTCCCGCGCCCGGTCCGGTCGTGGCCGGAGCGCCCGTGGTCAATGCGGTCGGACCCGGGACCAGTGCGGTCGGATCCGGCACAGCCGTCAACAGGGCTCTACCCAGAAGTGATTCCCCGCTGACACAGCGTGACAGAACTGTGGCGAGAATCAAGAACGCCCCCCGGCGAGCCCGGAAAGCGCCACGTACGCCTTCTCCCAGCCCGGCAGCGACACCCTGCCGCGCAGCACCGACTCGGGGTCGGCGGCGATCCGGCCGAGCAGCCGGTGGTAGATGCCGGCCATCGCGGCGGTGCAGGCCCGGCTGCGGCGGTCGAGCATCGGCAGCAGCCGCAGGCCCTCCTCGAAGGCCGCCTGGGCACGGGCCGCCTCGAAGGCGATCAGGCCGGTGAAGTCGGCGCCGACCGGCGGGCGGGGCCGGGTGAAGCCCTCCTGGCAGCCGAACCTGACGAGGTCCTCGGTCGGCAGGTAGGTGCGGCCGTTCATGGCGTCCTCGCGCAGGTCGCGCAGGATGTTGGTGAGCTGGAGCGCCAGGCCGAGGGTGTCCGCGTAGCGGGCGCCGCGCTCGGGGTCCTCGCAGCCGTAGACGCCGAGCGACAGCCGCCCGATCGCCCCGGCCACGCACCGGCAGTAGACCTTGAGCTCCTCGAACGTCTGGTACTCGGCGCCCTTGAGGTCCATCTCGACCCCGTCGATCAGCTCGTCGAAGCCGCCGAGCGGGATCGGGAAGCGCCGGGACGCGTCCGCCAGCGCGACCTTGATCGGGTCGGTGTCGTCCTCGGCGACGGAGCCGGCCCGGACCTCGTCCAGCAGCTCGCGGGTGCGCAGCAGGGCCTCGGCCTTGCGGTCGTCCGGGAGGTCGCCGTCGCCGATGTCGTCCACCCGGCGGGCGAGCGCGTACAGGGCCGACATGGCCAGCCGCTTCGGCTCCGGCAGCAGCCTGATGCCGTAGCTGAAGTTGCGGGCCTGCAGCCCGGTCACTGCCTCGCAGTACCGGTACGCCGCCATGACGGGCGCGGACGCCAGTGGTGATGCCGCCACTCGGGCGTTCACCTTCCCTTCGCGAAGATGGCCGCCGCCTTCGCTGCGAGGCGGCGCTTGTCCGGCTTCGCCTGCTGGGCGAGAACGTCGTACCCGGCGTCCTCGACGGCCGCCAGGGCCGCGTAGCCACCCGCGGTGAATCCCGCCAGGAGCAGTCGAAGCCTCCCCCGAACCGTACCTACCAATGGCGCACCGCGGTCGAGCAGGGTGCGGGCACGGTCCACCTGGAAGGCGATCAGCCGGCGCACCGCGGGGCCGGCGCTCGGCGCGGCGAGGTCCTGCTCGGTGACGCCGAACCGTTCGAGGTCCTCGACGGGCAGGTAGATCCGGCCGCGGGCGAGGTCCTCGGCGACGTCCTGGAGGTGCTCGACGATCTGCAGGGCGGTGCAGACCGCGTCGGACATCGCGATCCGCTCGGGGGTGGAGACGCCGGCGATGGCCAGCACCAGGCGGCCGACCGGGTCGGCGGAGAGCGTGCAGTAGCCGAGCAGGTCGTCGTACGTGGCGCAGCGGTCGGTGGTCTGGTCGACCCGGTTGGCCTGGATCAGCCGGCGGAACGGCTCCGGGGTGAGGCCGTGCCGGTCGACCAGCGGGACCAGCGGGCGCATCAGCGGGTGGCGGGGGGCCTCCGCGGCGGCGGAGGGGGCGAGGGCGGTCTCGAAGACCCGGTCGAGGTCGCGCTCCAGGCCGTCCAGCAGGGCGAGCCGGAAGGCGGTCTCCGCGGGGCCGGGCCGGTGCGGGCCTCCGGGGGCGGCGCCGGCCTCCGGGGGCGGGGCGGGCACGCCGAGCAGTGCGGCGGTGGCGGCCGGGTCGGCGAGGTCGCCGTCGCCGGCGTCGTCGACCAGCCGGGCGAAGCCGTAGACCGTCATGAGGTCGTCGCGCCACGCGGCGGGCAGGAAGAACGGGGCGACCGGGAAGTTCTCCGCGTCCGCCTTGGCGAGGGTCGCCGCTCCCGCGGCACCCTCCGCCGGGTGGCCGTCCCCGGTCGGGGAATCACTGTTGGGCTGGGCCGAAGCCGACACTGCTGTCACTCCCCCGTTCTACACCGCTCCGGTGACCGGCCCGAGTCGGACACGCGTCCGATCACGGGAGTCACGTCCGGCACACCACCCCCGCGCCTACAGACTCGCACCAACGGCCGCGCCGGAGAAGAGCGCCTCACCCGGCGCACGGGGCGCTCACCCGGGCGGCGGCGGGCCACCCGGGGCACGGCAGGCGGGCCGGGGGCGCACGAAGGCGGGGCCGGTCCCGGACGTCCTCCGGAACCGGCCCCGCCGCACGGTCCTGCGCGCTGCCGCGCCGCGCTACGGGCGCTCGCCGCGCTCGTAGCGGCGGACGACCTCCTCGGTCGGCCCGTCCATGATCAGCTCGCCGGCCTCGATCCAGATGGTCCGCTCGCAGGTCTCGCGGATCGACGCGTTGTCGTGGCTGACCAGGAAGACCGTGCCGGCCTCCTCGCGCAGCTCCGTGATCCGCTTCTTGCTGCGCTTCTGGAAGGCCTGGTCGCCGGTGGCCAGCGCCTCGTCGATGAGCAGCACGTCGTGGGTCTTGGCGGCCGCGATCGCGAAGCGCAGCCGGGCGCCCATGCCGGAGGAGTAGGTGCGCATCGGCAGCGAGATGAAGTCGCCCTTCTCGTTGATGCCCGAGAAGTCGACGATGTCCTGGTAGCGGCGCTTCACGTCGGTCGGCGACATGCCCATGGCCAGGCAGCCGAGGACGACGTTGCGCTCGCCGGTCAGCTCGTTCATCAGCGCGGCGTTGACGCCGAGCAGCGAGGGCTGGCCGTTGGTGTAGATGCCGCCCTTCTCGGTCGGCAGCAGGCCGGCGATGGCCGCCAGCATGGTGGACTTGCCGGAGCCGTTGGAGCCGATCAGGCCGATCGCCTCGCCCCGGTAGGCGGTGAAGCTGATGCCCTTCACCGCGCGCACCTCGCGCACGCCGGAGCCGCGCTTGCGGCTGATGATCCGGCTGAGCGCCGAGGTGGCGCTGCCCTTGCCGGAGCCGGCGCCGTGCACCCGGTAGGTGATGTGCACGTCGTCGACGATGACGGTGGGCTCGCGGGCGACGTCCGCGTCGAACAGCTTGCGGCGCGGGACGGCGTCCTTCAGGCCCTTGGTCAGGTCGGTCCCCCGCACGTCGGTGTCAGCCACGGCCGTATTCCTCCTCAGCCTTCCAGAAGAAGACGTATCCGATGACCAGCATGCCCACACCCCAGGCGATCCCGTACTTCCACTGGTGCGGCGGGAACTCCAGGAACTGCGCCTGGTGCTTGTTGTAGATGACGGGGGCGAGCGCGTGGCGGACCAGGTCGATGTAGACCGAGGCCGGGTTGAGCTCCATCACCTTCTGCCAGAACTCCGGCCACTCCTTGATCTTGTCGGTGATGCTGTACATGACACCGGACAGGAACAGCCAGGCGCGCATCGCGAACGGGATCAGCTGGGAGATGTCGCTGGTCTTGGCGCCGATCCGGGCGAAGATCAGGGCGACGCCGGTGTTGAACATCGACTGCAGCACCAGCGCCGGGACCACCAGGATCCAGGTCCGGCCGGGCTCGACGCCGTTCAGCAGCACCACGGCGAACAGCACGACCATCGAGATCAGCAGCTGCTGGAGCTGGATCACGGTGAACGCGATCGGCAGCGAGGCGCGCGGGAAGTGCAGCGCGCGGATCAGCCCGAGGTTGTCCGCGATCGCCCGGGTGCCGGACTGCACGGCGTTCTGGGTGAACTGGAAGATGAAGACGCCGATGCAGAGCCAGGCGACGTAGTACGGGTTGTCGTCCTTGTTGCTCAGGATCTCGCCGAAGACCAGGTAGAACACCGCGCAGTTCAGCAGCGGCGTCACGACCTGCCAGATCTGGCCGAGCTTGGCGTCGGTGTACTGGGCGACCAGGCGCGCCGTGGCGAAGGCCCAGATGAAGTGGCGGCGGGCCCAGAGCTGCTTGCTGTAGGCGAACAGGCCGGGCCGTCTGCCGCTCACCGTCAGGCCGTACTTGTCCGCAAGCTGCTTGGGGGTCAGGCCCGCGTCCGCCCCCCTCGGGGCTGAGAGGCTGACGGGTTCACTCACTGTCGACACATTCGTCCTTCGCGCGGGATCGTCGGCGCCGGGCCGCTCGGCGGGGGTCCGCCGGCCTGGCGCCGCTGGGGATCCACTCGGATATCGGGGGGAGTGCGGCCGGTGTGTGGTCACCGGCCATGACGGCCGTCCTACCGTACGGTCGTCGGACTGATCAGATGACCGGCGGTCGGCCCAGCCGGGTCAGGCGCCACACGGTACGCCATCGCATGGGCCGCCGCGCACCGCAGGGTTCGCGCCAGCCCGCCTTGAACCCGCCCAGCCAGGCCTTGAGCGCCTCCGGGGAGGGCCGGCGGGCCAGCGTGAGCAGGAACCAGGTTCCCAGGTATAGAGGCGCCAACAGGGCCGGAAGGTTCCGCCTCGCGAGCCAAACCCTGTTCCGGGCCACATTGTGGAAGTACGTGGCGTGCCGCGCGGGCGAGGTGGTGGGGTGGTGGAGCACCACGTCGGCGCGGTAGTCGATGGACCATCCGGCGTCCAGCGCGCGCCAGGCGAGGTCGGTCTCCTCGTGCGCGTAGAAGAACTCGGCGGGCAGCTGGCCGGCGTTCTCGAACACCGCGCAGCGCACCGCGCTCGCCCCGCCGAGGAAGGTGGTCACCCGGGAGGAGCGCAGCGGGTCGCTGGCACGCAGCCGGGGCACGTGGCGGCGCTGGGTGGCGCCGGTGTCCGGGTCGGCGATCCGGAAGCTCACGATGCCGAGCTCCGGGTCGGCGGTGAAGGCCTCGCGCAGCAGCCGGGCCGCGTCGGTGCCGGGCAGCCGGCCGTCGTCGTCCAGGAACAGCACCGCGTCGACGTCCCGGCCGTTGGGGCCGAACAGCTCGATGCCGACGTTGCGCCCGCCGGGGATGCCGAGGTTCTCGGGCAGCTCGACGGTGCGCACGCCCTCCGGGAGCGGGGGCATCGGCACGCCCTGGGCGACCACGGCCAGCTCGACGGGCGGGCCCTGCTGGGCGCGGACCGACTCGATCAGCGCGGTCAGCTCGGCCGGGCGGTTGCCCATGGTGATGATCACCGCGCCGAGCCGGAAGGCGTCGGCGCCGGCGGGGCCGGCCGGCACGGCGCTCCCCGCGGTCCCGTTCCCCTGCACGTCGCTCCCCTGCGCGTCGCTCCCGTTCACGCTGCTCCCCTTCACCCGGCTCACCTGAGCCTGCTCGACAGGACGATGCTCAGCAGGTGCAGCACGGTCTGCAGCATGGCGATCGCGGCCAGCACGACGACGGCGATCCGGGTGAAGAACAGGCCCCCGTGGAGGACGTCGGCGACGCCCGCGGCCAGGACGAACAGCGAGGCCTCGACCGCGCCGACCAGCCGGTGGAACTTGAGGAACGAGGCCGCCCGGCGGGCCCTGGCGACGCCGGCCGAGCGCGGCACCGAGGCGCTGTCCTCGACCGCCGTCATGCCGCTGCGGGCGCGGGCGACGTCGACCAGGTCGGTCTCCGACTTGATCAGGATCGCGCCGAGCGCGGCCAGCGTGCCGAGGAAGGCCCACTCCCACTGCGCGGCGGAGCCCTCGCGGTGGAGCAGGTCGGTGGCCCGCAGGCCGAGGCCGGTCAGCAGGGCCGCCTCGGACATGTAGTGGCCGACCCGGTCCAGGTAGACGCCGGTGAGCGAGGTCTGCCGGCGCCAGCGGGCCACCTCGCCGTCCACGCAGTCCAGCAGCAGGTACACCTGGATCAGCAGGGCCGCCAGCACGGCGCCCGCGATCCCCGGGACGACCAGCGCGGCGCCGGCCAGGATGCCGGTGACCATCATCAGGTACGTCAGGCCGTTGGGCGTGATCGCCGTCACGGTGGACAGCACCCGGGTGATCCGCAGGGAGATCTTCCGCATGTAGAGCCGGCCGGCCCAGTGCTCGGCGCTGCGGCGCTGGAGCATGCCCTCCGGGTGGATCACCGCGCGCAGCTCCTCGATCGAGGGCCGGCGGGTCAGGTCCACCGGCGGCGGCGCGGCCCCCGCGGCGGAGCGGTCAGCTGTTGACGGCTTGGACATAGTCGGCGTACGCGTCCCTGATTGCGGAAGGGGAGAGGTCGAGGTGCTCAAGGATGGTGAAGCGGCCCGGCCGGGTGTTCGGAGCGTAGTGCACCGCCTCGGTGAACTCCGCCTCGGTGAAGCCGATCTGAGCAGCGGTCACCGGCAGTCCGTGGTGCGCCAGGCGCTCCACGATCAGGCCGGTCAGCTCACGCTCGCCCCGCAGGAAGCTGGCGAAGGCGGCGCCGAGGCCGACCTGCTCGCCGTGCTGGGCGGACCGCTTGGGGTACAGCACGTCCAGGGCATGCGAGATCTCGTGGCAGGCGCCCGACGAGGGCCGGGTGCTGCCCGCGATGTTCATCGCGATGCCGGACAGTACCAGTGCCTCCGCGAGGGCCGTCAGGAAGCCCCGGTCCTGGAGGTTCCCCGGGTGGCGCAGCAGGTTCTCGCCGGCCGAGCGGGCCATCGCGACGGCCAGTCCGTCCACCGGTTCGCCGGTCTCGGCGTGCGACAGCTCCCAGTCGGCGCAGGCCGAGATGTTGGAGACGATGTCGCCGATGCCGGCCGCGACGAAGCGCGGCGGGGCGCCCAGGATCACGTCCAGGTCGATCACGATGCCGATCGGGCTGGGCACCCCGTAGGAGCCGCGCCCGCCGACGTTGTCCAGGGTGGAGACGGGCGAGCAGATGCCGTCGTGGGCCAGGTTGGTGGGGACGGAGACCAGCGGCAGGCCGATCCGCGCGGCGGCGTACTTGGCCACGTCGATGATCTTGCCGCCGCCCAGGGCGACGACGGTGTCGTAGTGGCCGCCGTGCACCCCGCCGCGGATGTCGTCCGCCAGCCGGACCGCGCTGTCGAGGCTGCCGTCCTCGACGCTGTACCAGTCGGCGCCGGGCAGCGCCGGCTCCAGCCGGGCGCGCAGCACCGAGCCCGAGCCGTTGCTGATCGCCACCGCGATCCGGCCCGAGGCGGACAGCCGCTGGTCGGCGAGGATGCCGCCGAGCGAGTCCAGCGCGCCCGGGCGGATCTCCACGAAGACCGGTGACGGCACCAGCCGGGTCAGTACTGGCACGCGATCTCCCGCGCCTTCGCCAGGTCGTCGTGGTTGTCGACCTCGACCCAGGAGACCTCGCCGATCGGCTGGACGTCGATCCGCAGGCCGCGGTCGACCATCTCCTGGTAGCCGTCCTCGTAGTACAGCTGCGGGTCGCGCTCGTAGGTGGCGCGCAGCGCGTCGGCGAGGTCGGCGGCGGCGGACGGGTTGACCACGGTGACGCCGATGTACTCGCCGGTGGCCTCCGCCGGGTCCATCAGCTTGGTGATGCGGCGCATGCCGGCGGTCGGGTGGACGACCACCTTCATCTCCTCGTCGGCGAGGCGCTTGACGGTGTCGAGGGCGAGCAGGATGCCGGGCTCGCGGCCCTCGGCGGCCAGCCGGGCGTTGGCCTCCAGCATGGTGCGCTGGACCGAGACCGGGTGGACGGTGTCGCCGTTGGCGAGCAGCAGGCCCTCGGTGAAGAGGTCACGGGCGCACCAGAGGGAGTAGGCGTTGTTCCACTCCTCGGCCTTGTCGTTCTCGACCAGGGTGAGCCGGACGCCGTACTTCCGCTCCAGGGCCTCCTTGCGCTCCTCCACCGCCTCCTTGCGGTAGCCGACGACGATCGCCGCCTCGCGCAGGCCGACCTCGGCGAAGTTGCCGAGGGTGAGGTCCAGGACGGTCCGCTCCCCGTCGACCGGCACCAGCGCCTTGGGCAGGGTGTCGGTGTACGGGCGCAGTCGGCGGCCTGCGCCGGCTGCCAGAACGAGGCCGATCATGCGGGGTCTCCTGATCCGTCGTGCGGTGCGCGGCCGCGCGCGGCTACCGGGAGTCTCCGGGTGACCGGCGATGGCGCGCCGGGGCCGCCGAGATGCGGCCGCGGTGTCCTATGTGATGGTAGGCGACCATGACCACCGGCCCGAACGCGGCCGGAGCATCGAACACCGATCGAACACATTCCGAACATCTCTACTATTACGGCGCCCCTCCCCCGCCACCTGACGCCCCCGTGCCGAC
Organism: Kitasatospora sp. NPDC057500; assembly: GCF_042802195.1. Lineage (NCBI taxonomy): Bacteria > Bacillati > Actinomycetota > Actinomycetes > Kitasatosporales > Streptomycetaceae > Kitasatospora > Kitasatospora sp. NPDC057500. The sequence goes on from NZ_JBHVER010000078.1 coordinate 22,143, forward strand.
CGGTTGTGCGTGGGACCCCTGCACGGTGCCACCCGTACGGCAGACTGGGGCGCGACGCCACCGGTGCGAGCCGTGGTTGCTCCCCGTGCTCCCGAAGTGCTCCCGAAGCTGCCGAAAGAGGCCTCATGCCCCAGAGCCTGCCGACCGACCACCCGACCCACCGCGACCCGGAGGCCGGTCCCGGCGCCGACGCCGGCCGGCAGGACGGGCTCGACCGCGGCCTGAACACCGGCCTCGACACCGGCTTGGACACCGGGCTGGACACCGGCCTCGACGTCGAGACGGACGTGGACGGCGGCGCGGGGTCCGCCGGGGCGCCGCAGGAGATCCTGCTGGAGCTGGTCGACGACGAGGGTGTGACGATCGGCACCGCGGAGAAGCTCTGGGCCCACCAGCAGCCCGGTCGGCTGCACCGGGCGTTCTCGGTCTTCCTCTTCGACCGGCAGGGCCGGATGCTGCTCCAGCGCCGGGCGCTCGGCAAGTACCACTCGCCCGGCGTCTGGTCGAACACCTGCTGCGGCCACCCCTACCCCGACGAGCCGCCGTTCGTGGCCGCCGCCCGGCGCACCGCGGAGGAGCTCGGCGTCGCCCCGGCACTGCTCTGCGAGGCGGGCACGGTCCGCTACGACCTGCCGGACGAGACCTCCGGGCTGATCGAGCGGGAGTGGAACCACCTGTTCGTGGGCCTGGTCACCGCGCCGGTGCGGCCCAATCCGGACGAGGTGGACGACTACGCCTTCGTGACCGCCGAGGAGCTGCGCGCGCTGGAGGCGGAGCGGCCGTTCTCGGTGTGGTTCCGGACCGTCTTCGAGGCCGCCCTGCCGGGCATCCGCGAGATCGCCGGGAACTCCTGGTAGTCCGCCCTGGTCGTCCGCCCGGTGCGCCCGGTGGTGCGCCCGCCACGCCGCCGGTCCGCCCGCGGTCAGCCGTGCTCCCCCCGGGGGAGCGGCAGCGAGGCCCAGATCACCTTGCCGCCCTCCCCCGCCTTCTCCACGTCGCAGACCCCGCCGGCCTGCAGCGTGACGCTCTTCACCAGCAGCAGCCCGCGCCCGCCGGTCTGGCCCGCGTCGGCCGCCAGCGCCTTCGGCCGGTACGGGTCGCCGTCCTCGACGGAGACCCGTACCCAGCCGCCGCGCACCGTCAGCTCGGTGGTCACCTCCGGCGACAGCTCGGCGGCGTGCGTCACCGCGTTGCCGACCAGCTCCGAGACGATCAGCAGCAGGTCGTCCACCAGCTCCTGGTAGCGGTTCTCCGCCAGCCCCTGGGCCAGCAGCCGGTCGCGCACCGCGTGCCGGGTGCGCGGCACCGAGGCCTGCACGGCCGGCACGGTGAACCGCCAGACCCCCTCGACGGGGCCACCCCGTGCCGCCGCCTCTTCCTCGCTGATCCGCTCCACGTCCAGCCGCCCTTCGTCCGCGACCCGGGAATCAGGCGTTCCGCTCATGGCGCCCTCGGTGCACAGAGGCTAGGAGAGCCGCCGCCGGGCCCGGGGCACCGTCGACAAGTTGCCCGTGTCGGACCGCCCCCGCCCGTTCCCGACCGTTCACCGTCCGCAACCCGACCGCTAACCGCCGTCGAACCACCGCTTCGCGCACACCTGCGACCCATCCCCGCGACCCCCACCATCCCAACCGGGGAAACGCAGGTGAGAAGCACTCCGAAACCCTGGTAATGTTCTCTCTGTCGCCGAGGGGGCGAGCAAAAAACCCCCGAAGCACACACCCTGTCCGGGTGGCGGAATGGCAGACGCGCTAGCTTGAGGTGCTAGTGCCCTTTATCGGGCGTGGGGGTTCAAGTCCCCCCTCGGACACCATCAATCGCTGGAATTTCCGGTGGTCGAAAGGCGGGACAGGATTATTCCTGTCCCGCCTTTTTCATGGCAAATGAGCACACGGACGGCATCTCCCTGGAACCGCAGAAGGCTCCCGCCAACGAGGCGCGGGCCCGGTTAGAATCGCCACCCGGCGAGGCTGATGCCGCAGCGCAACCCGGCGGTGTCCGGTGCACCGGTTGGCGGCAGACCGCGTCCAGAACCCCGGAAAGCAATGCCCCCACCAGGCGCTACTCGATGACTTGGTCCGCACGTAACGGAACTGACGGGTAGCCGATCCTCCGCGCAGGCCCGGCCCTGTGCGCGCAAGGAGCTGCGAACACATGTCCACATCGGCGTCCCTCCGCGCCAGCTGGCAGTACGACGTGCCGACCCGCGGCAGTTCGCATCTGCCGCCTGACGCCGGGTACGCAAGGGCCCTGACCAACCAGGGCTACGGCTTCGAGGCGGCGGTCGCCGACCTCGTCGACAACTCGATCGACGCTGGCGCGGACTCGGTCGTAGTGCACTTCCTGCGCGACGCCGACCGCATAGTCTCGCTGCTCGTGCTGGACAACGGCCGGGGCATGGACACCGCCGGACTCGACAGCGCGATGACCGTCGGCCGCCAGCGCGACTACAACAGCGGCGCCCTCGGAATGTACGGCACCGGACTCAAAGCCGGGTCCCTGTCGCATGCGCGGTCTCTCACCGTGATCAGCCGCACCAAGCGCAGCGCGCCCGAGGGGCGCAAGCTCACCGCGGAGAGCATCGCGGACAGCTTCCGCTGCGACACTGTCGACCCTGAGTTCGCGCAGCAGCAGACCGATGTCTACGACGGCCTCATCGAATGGCAGGGCACCATAGTCCGGTGGGACCGGGTGCGCGCGTTCGAAACCGTCGCACCAGGGCAGAGCGAGCAGTTCCTGTCCAAGGCGATATCCCGGCTCGAGACGCACCTCGGCCTCTACCTGCACCGGTTCCTCGCCCGCGGGCTCTCCCTCGACATCGCCGTCTGGGATGTGTCGACGGGCGAGGAGACCGACCACATCAGCGTTGATCCCCTGGATCCGTTCGGCTACCGGGTCCCCGGCAGGGCCGGCTACCCGAAGAAGTTCCTCGCCCCGGTGGCTGGCGCGGGCGCCGTCCCGCTCGAGGCCCACATCTGGCCCGCCAAGTCGAACCAGGCCGGCTTCCGCCAGATCGGCCCCGTCCAGGAACGTCAGGGCTTCTACTTCTACCGCAACGACCGCCTCGTCCAGGCCGGCGGATGGAACAACCTGCGCGCACCCGAGACGCACCTGGCGCTGGCACGCATCGCCGTCGACCTGCCCCCCAACGCGGGCGAGGTGTTCAGCCTCACGGTGAAGAAGGACGGAGTCGAGGTCACCCCTGCTTTCACCGCCGGGGTCGAGCAGGCCGCCGACCCGACAGGAGCCCCGTTCCGCGCCTTCCTGTCCGATGCCGAGGCGGCCTACCGGGAAGGGGCATCGAGGTCGGCCATCGAGCGGCCCTCAGTGATCGAGCCCGGCTGGGGCTTCGACCCCATGGTCAAACGCGCCGTACGCGAGGAACTCCCGCTCAAGCCAGGTGAGGACCCGATCCGCGTGGAATGGGTCTCGCTCCCGGACGACACCTTCTTCGAACTCGACCGCGACGGCCATGCCATCCTCCTCAACAGGGCCTTCAGGGAGGACTTCAACGACGGCCGGCGAGGCGGTTCCAACGACGCCCCGGTAGCCAAGGCCCTGCTCTATCTTCTGCTCCAGGACTGCTTCGGGCTCGGCCGCTGGGAACGAAAGCGGGCAGACCGCATCGACTACTGGAACAGCATCCTGATGGCCTCGGTGCGCGCCCAGCGGGAACGCCGCAACCGCCTGAGTTCCTGACCGGCCCCTGCCCCCAGACCGAGGGACACGACGTGACCGACATACTCCTGGAGATCCACACCGACGTCCTGAGCGGTATGCGCGCCAGCCCCCGCCACTTCAGGAAGTCGGCGGAGCTCGCCTCCGAGGAGGACTTCGCCGACGCCGACCTCAGCGACGAGACCTTCGGCAAGCGCCTCGCGGAGGACGCCCTCAGCGGAGGAGCACTTGCCGCGCTGTGGTCCCGCACGCTGACAGCATGGGACTTCGCGGAGGCCCCTCGCTGGTCGCCGGAGACCGCCCCCCGGACGGACGCGCGCCGTACAGCGGCCTACGACCGGCTCCGCCTCGGCGACGACCTGCGCAAGGCACTCGACGCCGCAGTACCGGTGGCCCGACTCGCCGGGGCCACCGTCATCGCACGTGAGCACGCTGCCTGGTACACGCCTGAGCGCGCCGCGTCCCGCTCCTTCTACTGGCCCGCGTACGAACGCAAACTCCGTGACAAGGGCTGGACTGACGCCGCCATCGCGAGCCTGGACGAGGCGAGCCGCTCCGTGGTGGAGCGGCTCACAGACCCTGAGCAGAGCAGTGCCCGCCAGACCAAGGGCCTGGTCGTCGGTTATGTGCAGTCCGGCAAGACCGCCAACTTCACCGGCGTCACCGCCAAGGCCATCGACGCCGGGTACCGCCTGGTCATCGTCCTCGGTGGAACCCTCAACCTGCTGCGCGCCCAGACGCAGCGCCGCCTCGACATGGAGCTGGTGGGCCAGGAGAACATCCTCCGCGGCGCGGACCCGGAGGATGTCGACGCCCTCGTCGGAATCGACTACGTGGGCGACGACGCGGACTGGGCGGACTTCGTCAGGCACGGCGGCCGCCCCTCGACGCTGCACGCCTTCGACATCGAACGCCTCACTACTCGCGACAACGACTACAAGAGCCTCGCACAGGGCATCCGCGTGCTGGAGGTCGAGAAGCGCGACCACGCCCTCCCGCTGTACGACGCGGCAAACCTGCACCACGCGGCCGCCAGGATCATGGTCGTCAAGAAGAACAAGGCGGTCCTGGCGAAACTGGTCAAGGACCTCAAGCAGATTCGCGGCCTCCTCGGCGAACTGCCGACCCTGATCATCGATGACGAGTCCGACCAGGCCTCCGTCAACACCACCGACCCCCGGAAGCGGGAGAAGGGGTCCACCGAACGCACAGCGATCAACGGCCTCATCTCACAGCTCCTCGGCCTGCTGCCCCGCGCCCAGTACGTCGGCTACACCGCCACCCCGTTCGCCAACGTCTTCATCGACCCCGGCGACTCCGAGGACATCTTCCCGAGCGACTTCCTCATCTCCTTGCCCCGCCCCCAGGGCTACATGGGCGTCCAGGACTTCCACGACCTCGATTCGCCGCTCGAGCCCGCGGAGCGGACCGTCGCCAACTCCCAGCAGCAGGCCCACGTCCGCGGGATCTGGGACAGCGCCGACGACCGCCTGCAGGAGGCCATGGACAGCTTCGTCCTCGCCGGGGCGCTGAAGCTCTTCCGATCCCACCGAGGCGTGCCGGACGGACCCTTCCGCCACCACACCATGCTCGTCCACCAGTCCGTACGCATGGACGACCATGCGGAGCTCGCCGACCGCATCACGAGCATGTGGCACAGCTCCGGCTACGCTTCTTCGGAGGGCCACACCCGGCTCGCCGCCCTCTGGGCCGATGACTTCGCACCCGTCTCCGGAGCGCGGGCCGCCGATCTGCCCGCCCCCGCCGGATACGACGAACTGCGTCCCTATGTCAGCCGCGCGCGGCAGCTGATCAGCAGGGGCGGCAGCCCGGTCGTGGTGGTCAACGGCGACTCGGACCGCTACTTCGAGCAGCTCGACCTCGACTTCGACCGCACCCCCAACGTCTGGAAGATCCTGATAGGCGGGACCAAGCTCTCCCGCGGGTTCACCGTCGAGGGCCTCACCACCACCTACTACCGGCGGATGACCCGGCAGGCGGACACCCTCATGCAGATGGGGCGCTGGTTCGGGTTCCGCCCGGGCTACCGCGACCTGGTCCGCCTGTACATCGGGCGCGAGGAGCCGATGACGAAGACTTCGACGGCCGACCTCTACGAGGCGTTCGAAGCGATCTGCCGCGACGAGGAGGTGTTCCGCGAGCAACTCGCCCAGTACTCCGAGCTCGTCGACGGGAAGCCCCAGGTCACTCCCGCCGAGATACCTCCGCTGGTGGCGCAGCACCTCTCCTGGGTGAAGCCCTCTGCCCGCAACAAGATGTTCAACGCCGAACTCGTTGAGGTCCGCTCGCCGGGCAGGCCCATCGAGCCCGCGGCCTACCCGCTGTCCCAAGCGGCCCTGCGGCGCAACACCGAGCGGTGGGGATCGCTGCTGCGCGCCTTCACTCCGCAGGCCGCCGTGTTCACGGCTCCGGCCGACAGTTCCGGCGGGCCGGGCAGGTCCTTCAGCGCGCTCACGGCCCGCGTCAGCCAGTCGGCCCTCATCTCCGTCCTGAGCGGGCTGGAGTGGGAGCGCGAGGGGCATTTCCAGCCCCACCTCCGTTACCTCGCACAGCTCGACGGGCGCTTGGCCACCGTCGACGAGTGGCTCCTTATCGCCCCGCAGCTCTCTCAGGGCGCCCGGACCGACGCAGCGGTAGCGGGCTCGGTCCCGATGTCGCTCGTCCGCCGGAGCCGGCAGGCGGGCAAGCCCTCGTTCAGCCGCATCGCCGGCGTCGAGCACCAGCTGCTGGCGAAGTGGCTGATCGACAGTGCCGCCCAAGACGACGGGGTGGAAGGCGCCCTGGGCCCCCGGACCGGCGTGGCGCTGGTCTACCCGGTGGTGGAGGGGAAGACCGAAGCGGACGTACTCGCGGCCGTCAGGAACGGCGAAGCCGACCCGTCCAGGGTCGTGATGGCGTTCAGCCTGATCCCGCCGAGATCCGCCATCGACTCCACCCGGAGGCTCGTCCGCTTCCAGGCCAAGGACTCCCGCCAGGACAACGCCATCATCGAGGTTTCCGAGCGCTGACCGGCGCCGCACGACCAGAAGACAGGAGGGGCGGGATGACGTCGGAAGCCGTGCCGCTACCGCTCTTTCCCGAGCCGCAGGGTGTCGGGAAGGACCGGGAGCTGGAGAAGGTCCGGGCCGAACTGGTACGCATGGACCCGGCCGGCAGGCGATTCGCCACCGTCCTGAGGGAGACTATCGACCAGCTGCTCGACGGCGAGCGCACTGGCCGGTACGACTGGAAGGACCTCTTCAAGACAGAGAAGACGCATGCCGGAACACTGGTGGAGATCAATCTCCAGCGGGAGTTCGAGTTCAGCGACGGCTCGGCAATGGACTACAAGATCGCCGGAATTGAGGTGGACTGCAAGTACTCCCAACAGTTCGGCAGTTGGATGATCCCGCCGGAAGCCGTGGGACACCTCTGCCTGCTCGTGTGGGCCAACGACTACAGAAGCCGGTGGAGTGCGGGCCTGGTGCGCATACGGCCGGAAATCCTCAACGGCGGCACCAACCGCGACCTGAAGCTCACGATCCAAGCGGCACAGCGCGACCGGATCGTCTGGCTCTGGCACAACGCGGACCTGCCGGAGAACGTCCTGCTCCACCTGGATCCCGAGATCCGTTCGAAGATCCTCGTCCCCGGCAGAATGAAGGGGCAGATGCGCATCAACCAGCTGTTCCGACTCGTCCGCGGCAGGCGCATCGGCCGCGGAGTCGTCCGTACCGCGGCGCAGCAGGTCGACTACATGGCCCGCGTCCGGGAAGGGGGCCCGAACCGCGCACGCCCGAAGCTCCGTGAAGAGGGGATCATCATCCTCGGCGACTACCCAGTACACCAGGCCATCGCGGCCGCCCTGGGAGGCCAGGTCCCGGAGGAGGGTGAGTTCGTAGCCCACCGGGTAGTCCGCGCCGGTCCCGCGCATGCAGGGAGGCAGAGCGCTGAGATCGGGGGGAGCCTGTGGGTCGTCGCCGAAGAAGGCGAGTGGGAGCACCGCAGGGAGCCCGCCCCGCGTCTGCCCGATCCGCAGACCGGCAGGGCCTGAGCAGGAACGGGAGCAGGCAGCCCCTGAAGGCCCTCGGCGCCTGCCTCGGCGCCCGCCAGGAAGCCGAATCCGGGCTGCACCGTTTACCGGCACCCCCTTCAACGGGAAACCCTCCAAGGCACCCGAGGAAGCGCCCGCCGGCCTGCGCCTCCCTTCCTTCGCACGCCCGCTTCGGTCCCGGGCACCTCCGCCAAAGGAAGTCAGTTCGGGCACGATATGACAACGATCGGGTGTTTTGGGTCGCATTTGAGGGTCATTTGAGGTTTCGCCCGATTTGGCCGCTTAGGCTGTCTCCGTTTGTCCGGAAAACCAAGTGACATGATGAGACAGAGGACCGATACGGTGAGTGAACCCGAGTCGACGACGGCATCACACCAGCACTACCGCCGCTCGCTCGGCACGATCAGCCTCACCGCCGTGGGACTGGGGTCGATCATCGGGTCGGGGTGGCTCTTCGGGGCCGAGCGGGCGGCGCGGCTGGCCGGGCCGGCGTCGATCGTCGCCTGGGTGATCGGGGCGGCCGTCGCCCTGACCATCGCGCTCACCTACAGCGAGCTGGGGTCGATGTTCCCCAAGGCCGGCGGCATGGTCCGGTACGGGCAGTACTCGCACGGGTCGCTGGCCGGGTACCTGGCCGCCTGGGCCAACTGGATCGCCATCGTCTCGGTCATCCCCGGCGAGGCGACCGCCTCGGTGCAGTACATGAGCTCCTGGGACTTCGACTGGGCCAAGGGGCTGTACGACGGGCAGGAGCTGTCCGTCAGCGGTGTGGCGCTGGCCAGTGTGCTGCTGTTGGTGTACTTCGCGCTGAACTGGTTCGCGATCACGCTGTTCGCCAAGACCAACACCGCGATCACCGTGTTCAAGGTGGTCGTCCCCACGCTCACCGCCGGCGCCCTGCTGTTCGCGCACTTCGACACCTCGCACTTCACCGACCACGGCGGCTTCGCGCCGAACGGCTGGAGCGCGGTGTTCACGGCGGTGGCCGTCTCCGGCATCGTCTGGGCGTTCAACGGCTTCCAGTCCCCGCTCAACCTGGCCGGCGAGGCCCGCAACCCCGGCAAGTCGCTGCCCAAGGCGGTGATCGGCTCGATCCTGATCGCCCTGGTGATCTACGTCGCGCTGCAGATCGCCTTCCTCGGCGCCGTCCCGACCGCCGACCTCGCCAACGGCTGGAGCGGCCTCGGCTACACCTCGCCGCTCGCCGACCTGGCCATCGCCTGGGGCCTGAACTGGCTCGCGCTGCTGCTGTACGCGGACGCCTTCGTCTCCCCCAGCGGCACCGGCATGATCTACGCCGCCACCACCTCCCGGATGATCCACGGCGTCCAGGAGAACGGCCACCTGCCGTCCGTCTTCGGCAAGGTCGACCGCAGGACCGGCATCCCGCGCCCGGCGCTGGTGCTCAACCTGGTCGTCGCCTTCGGCTTCCTCGCGGTCTTCCGCGGCTGGGGCTCGCTCGCCGAGATCGTCTCGGTGGCCACCGTGATCTCCTACATCACCGGCCCGGTCGCCGTGATGGCGCTGCGCCGCCTGGCGCCCGAGCTGCCGCGCCCGGTGCGGCTGCGCGCGATGCCGGTGATCGCCCCGGTCGCGATGGTGTTCGGCTCGCTGGTGCTGTACTGGGCCCGCTGGCCGCTCACCGGCAAGGTCATCCTGCTGATGGCCGCCGGCCTGCCGATCTGGGCCTTCTACGAGCTGCGCAAGCCGTTCGCCGAACTGAAGCCGCACCTCAAGGCGGGCGCCTGGATGATCGCCTACCTCTTCGTGATGGCCGGTGTCTCCTGGGCCGGCTCCGCCGACTTCGGCGGCCACGGCTACCTGCCGGAGGGCTGGGACCTCCTCGTCGTCACCGTGATCGCCCTGGCCTTCTACGCCTGGGGCGTCCGCAGCGCCTGGGCCAACCCCACCCTGGCCGCCGTCAAGCGCGAACTGCTGGAGGCCGACGGGGCACCGGTTCCCGACCGGGAGAGCGCCGCGGTTCCCCAGGCCTGACCGCCGCCGTACATGCGAAAGCGCCGACCGGGTGTCCTC